>NZ_KQ758674.1:0-28916 GCF_001457055.1 Priestia veravalensis
AGAACTGTTAAAAAAAGAGGCTGGGACATAAGTAATTCAGCTAATGATAAACCTGAACGATTGAGAGTTTCTCACTTTTAATCGTTCAGGTTTTTTGGTTGATTGTGAAAACAATGTTGGAAACAGGGTGGAATGGAGCGTAGGACACTCGACTCCTGCGGGAAAGAGAGGGAAAACTGAGATCCCGCAGCGCAGCGAGGAAGCTCAGGTTCCTCCCCGCGGAAAGCGAGTGGCCGTAGCGCAATGGAACGAACGTGTTCAGACAAACCAAAAAGATTGGAACAGCTATTGTTCGTCTCTTAGAAGCAATCATTTTGTTATGTCCCAAACTCTTTTCCGATTAGCTCACTACTGGCAAATCAAAGGCTTCAACAGGAGAGGTAAACAGTTTCGTCTCGTTGGCTTTTTGATCATAGTAGAATAAAATTAAAGACTGCTTTTCTACAATTTTTCCAGTGTTTTTGTAGTATGCATAATCAAATGGAAGCAGCTCAAGAACAGTGTGCTTATAAAGCTCTTTTTCCGTTAGGTTTTCATCGACAAAGTCATCGCCTAATACCGTTGGCTTTGCAAGTATTTGCTGATAGTAATGAGAACGAACTTGCTTATCTAACTTATCATCCCACCAAGGTTTGCGAGGCTTGTGTTTTTGATTGAATAAATAGTCAATCTTCATGAAGCCTTCAATGATTGCTTCGTTTTTAAAGCTTTCTGTTTCAATATATTGTTTTAAGCGTTTAAACAAATCTTCAAGCTGGTGTCCAATACGTGCCCAGCCCATCTCATCCCAGAAAGTACCAAAGTTTTGGAAGAAATCAAATGGCGTTTCGTAACAGTTCTGGACCAGTAACTCAATCGTCTCGTCCATGCGGTGATCATTCCAGAATTTCTCTAAGATATCCTCAACGTGCTTAATACGAACAACATCAGAAAACGGCAGAACGTTATTACTTAGAATTTCATACGGTGACTGGTCCATAAACTGATAGTTGTAACGCTGCGCACTAAGGCGTAAACCTGTTCCACGAAGCATCTTTAAAAACCCGAGCTGAAGCTCTTCTGGACGCAGAGCAAATACGTCATTAAACGTGTTTTTAAACGAATGGTAGTCTTCATCAGGAAGGCCTGCAATTAAGTCTAAGTGCTGATCGATTTTACCGCCATCTTTGACCATCGTAACGGTACGAGTAAGCTTTGTGAAGTTTTGCTTACGCTTTACAAGCTCGTTTACAGCATCGTTTGTCGACTGGACACCAATTTCAAAGCGGAAGAGTCCAGCTGGTGCATGGTCATTTAAAAACTGAATAACTTCTGGACGCATGATGTCAGCCGTAATCTCGAATTGGAAAACAGTACCAGGCTTGTGCTCGTCAATTAAGAACTGAAACATTTCCATAGCATAGCTGCGGCTAATGTTGAATGTGCGGTCCACAAATTTGATGGTTTTAGCACCGTTATCCATTAGATAGCGAATGTCATCTTTGATTTTCTCGCGGTCAAAGTAGCGCACGCCTACTTCAATAGAAGATAAGCAGAACTGACAGCTAAACGGACAGCCGCGACTTGTTTCAATATAGACAACACGCTTAGATAAAGAATTGCGATCCTCTTCAAACCGGAACGGTGAAGGCATTTCGCGAAGATCAATTTTATTGCGCTGTGGATTCACTACGTGTTTCCCATCTTGTCTAAATGCAACACCGCTGACGTTTTCAAACTGACGGTTTCCATGAAGCTCATCTAAGAGCTGCTTGAACGTTTCTTCTCCTTCACCAATTACAATGAAATCAGCTTCTGGGATACGGTCTAGCCAGTACGGAATATCATATGTTACTTCCGGTCCACCGAAAATAATCGTTAGGTTAGGGTTAATTTTTTTTAACATTTGTGCGACTGTAATCGTTTCTTCAATGTTCCAAATATAGCAGCTAAATCCAATGATATCAGGATTGCGCTTATATAAATCCGTCACGATATTCATCGCTGGATCTTTAATCGTATATTCAACCATCTCAACGTGATAGTCAGGTTCTGCGTATGCTTTTAAACATCGAAGGGCCAAAGATGTGTGAATGTATTTGGCATTCAATGTACTGACAACAATGTTCATGTAAAAAGGCTCCTTTATTTAACATAATCTTAAACCAATTCACTATTGTAGCACATTTAATGGACAAAGTATAAAAGTGATAAGAAATCCTCTCTAGAAAATTTGCTTTTCTAGTATCTGTTTATTTATTTAAATGAGGGAATGTATTATACTTACTCTATTGTAAAGAGGTTTACACAAATATAATGGAATTGTAAAAATTGTTGGGGGTACGAATGATGAGCAGGCGATATGCTGACGATAGCTTAGCTTTACATACAGATTTGTATGAGCTAAATATGGCCAATACATATTGGAAAGATGGAATTCATAAACGCAGGTCTGTATTTGAAGCTTCGTTTCGTCGAATGCCTTTTGATAATGGCTACGCAGTCTTTGCAGGACTAGAACGAATGATTGATTTCATCGCGAATTTTCGATTTTCAGAAAGTGATCTCGATTATTTATCCAGCGAGCTGCACTATGAAGATGAATTTATTGATTATTTAAAAGGAATTCGTTTTACGGGTAACGTTAAATCGGTGGTAGAAGGTGAAATGATTTTTGCGAATGAACCTATTCTTCAAGTGGATGCACCGTTAGGAGAAGCACAGCTTATTGAAACACCGCTTTTAAACATTTTAAACTTTCACCCATTAATTGCAACCAAGGCTTCCCGAATTCGCTTAGCAGCTGGAGAAGATGCGGTGTATGAGCAAAGTGATAATCGTTTGATGGAATTTGGAGCAAGGAGAGCTCACGAGCTTGATGCAGCGTTATATGGAGCGCGAGCAGCTTATATTGGAGGGTTTGATGCCACTAGCAATGTGCGAGCAGGAAAAGTGTTTGGTATTCCAATCTCTGGAACGCATGCTCATGCGCTGGTACAGGTGTACCGTGATGAATATACTGCGTTTAAAAAATATGCGGAATCTCATCAAAACTGCATTTTCCTTGTTGATACGTACAATACCCTCAAGTCAGGAATTCCAAATGCGATTCGCGTTGCTAAAGAGATGGGGGATCGCATTAATTTTGTAGGTATTCGCTTAGATAGCGGAAAGCTTCCTTATTTATCTCAAGAAGCACGACGGATGCTAGATGAAGCAGGGTTTCAAAACGCGCGCATTTTTGCTTCAAATGATTTAGATGAACATAGCATCATGGATTTGAAAGCACAAGGAGCTAAAATTGACGGCTGGGGTATCGGCACAAAGCTGATTACTTCATATGATCAGCCCGCGCTTGGCGCAGTTTATAAACTTGTATCAATTGAAGGTGAAAACGGGGAGCTTGTTGATACCATTAAGCTGTCAGATAATCCTGAAAAGGTATCGACGCCTGGATTAAAGGATGTATACCGTATTGTTAATCAAGTAAACGGAAAATGGGAAGGCGATTATATTGCCATGCAGAATGAGCAGCCAAACGATGAGCATCATTTGAAGATGTTTCATCCGGTTTATACTCATGTAAGTAAGTTTGTCACAGATTTTCATGCCCGTAAGATTCATAAGCAAATTTTTGAATCTGGTAAACTCATCTACAAACAGCCGTCAGTCGAAGAGATGCGCGCATATTGCTTACAAAACCTTAATCATTTGTGGGATGACTATAAAATGATTGCTAAATCGAACGAAGAAGTGCTGCGACCAACCGAATACCCTGTGGACCTTAGCACAAATTGTTGGAATAATAAGATGGATAAAATCAATGAAGCGCGCTCTAGAGCGTCTCAGCTATTAACTCATGTATAACAATTAGAGGCAGGGAGAGGACCATATGACGAAGCAACAGTACATCATTGACGAAATGAAAGTAAAGCCAGTTGTTGACCCAAAAGAAGAAATTCGTAGAAGTGTCGACTTTTTAAAAGAATATATGAAGAAGCACTCGTTTTTACGTTCATTTGTACTAGGCATTTCAGGAGGCCAAGATTCTACGTTAACAGGTAAGCTTGCCCAAATGGCTATAGAAGAATTAAATGAAGAAGCAGGCGAAGAAACATATCAGTTTATCGCTGTGCGTCTACCGTATGGTGTACAAGCTGATGAACAAGACTGTCAAGACGCTCTAGCCTTCATTCAACCAAGTCGTTCGGTTGCTGTTAACATTAAGCCTGCTGTAGATGCAATGATTGCGGCAGTCGAAGAAGCAACGGGAGAAATTGTTTCTGACTTTAACAAAGGAAACGTAAAAGCACGTGAACGTATGATTGCACAGTATAGCATTGCTGGCATGCATCAAGGAGTTGTGCTTGGTACGGATCATTCTGCAGAGGCAGTGACTGGATTCTTTACGAAATTTGGAGATGGTGGCGCAGATTTAGTGCCGATTTTCCGTCTTAATAAGCGCCAAGGCAAACAGCTGTTAAAAGAATTAGGTTGCCCTGAACATTTATATTTAAAACAACCGACAGCTGATTTAGAAGAAGATCGTCCACAGCTGCCAGATGAAGAAGCATTAGGAGTTACATATAATCAAATTGATGACTATTTAGAAGGTAAAGAAGTTGGGGAGGAAGCAAGTAGGAAAATTGAGAGTCATTTCGTTAAAACAGCTCATAAACGCAGCCTGCCTATTTCAGTATTCGACGATTTCTGGAAATAATTTTTTAAAAAGTCCGCTATGTGTATAGATGTACGCGTAGCGGACTTTTTTCAGGAAGATTTTCATTGTTTTTTTAAAGGTGAAAAAAGAAATTTGTAGAATAATAGTGTATTAGTGACTAATGTGCCTATCAATGACTGCGCACATATCTACCTGGGAATCGTTAGATTATGAAAGAGAGTAGAAATTTGTCGAAATAGCTTTGTCTTTTGATAGGAAGAAAGAGTTTAGAAAGGAGGATGTGGCATGGCTCCACATCGGCAACTACCGATTGAACAAGACCAACACGAAGAAATAAAGCAGTTGCGTGCCATTTTTAATGCAGTTTCAGATGCAATTATTGTATTTGACGAGAATTTTTGCGTTCAGCATGTTAATGAAGCAGCCAGTCAGTTATTTGACAAACATTATGATGAACTGATTGCATATCAATTAAAAGACTTTCTTATGTTGTTTCCGTATGATGTCATCAATGATTATTATCCAACGCTAGTAGAAAATCAGAAGTTTACTTATAAAGGTACAATGAACTTGCAAAATGGCATCGTAAAATATGTAGAGTTTACGTGCGAACAACGAAGCGAAGCCTCTGGCAGTAAGATTTGTACTTTCCGTGACATTACAGCACAAAAAATGGTGGAGAACGAACGCTTTTTGAGTCAGCATATGTTTATGGACGTATTCAACGAAGCGGTTGATGGGATTGTCATTTTTGATCGAGCAGGGCAGCTGATTGATGTCAATCCATCGTTTTGTGACCGGTTGAATTTTCCAAAAGAATACTTATTAACAAAAACGTTAACAGAATTAGTTGAGCCTGCTTATCACTATAAGCTAAAAAAATTATGGCGCCTTCTTCAGAAGCAAGGAAAAGCGAGCGGAGAACTTCCGATTAAGCTTAAAAATGGAGACATAACTTTTTTTGAATTCACGACAACCGCAAATATTTATAGTCGTTACTATATGTCAATTATGCGTGACGTAACGGAAAAAAGAAGAATGGAGCAGAAATTGTTGCGAAGTGAGAAAAATTTTCGAGCCATTTTTGAAGATGCAATTGAAGCTATTTTAATTTGGCGTCATGACGGGGTAATTGTAAATGCTAACGCAGCTTCTTCTAGGACATTTGAACTACCCTTAGAAGAACTAATCGGCACAAATCTTCAAACGTTTATTAATAAAAAAGATCGTCACGTATGGAAGCTTTATTATCAATTTATTGAGCAGGAAGAGATTCGGGAAGAGCTTACCTTTTATATGCCAAACGGAGAAGAAAAAGAGCTTGAGTTTACAGGGAAAAAAGGCATTATTGAAGGCTATCATTTAACCATTTTTCGCAATATCAGCGAGCGAACCAAAATGGAGCAAGAACTTCGGAATAATGAACAAAAGTTTCGTAAAATCTTTGATGGTTCCATAGATGGCTTAATCTTATGGGACGGAGAGCAGCAGATCATTGATGTTAATGAGCCTGCTTGTGAAATTTTAGAACAAACGAAGGAAGACATTTGTTCCCAAACGATGGAAATGTTTTTATCATCCTCTAACTTTGATTTAGTCATTGAGCATAAGGCTACGATTGAGAGCAAAGGTGAAGGAGAAGGAGACATTCAGTATAAAACAGCTAGCGGTAAAGTGAAGCAAATTGAGTTTTCGACGAAAAAAGGTATTTTACCAGGCCTATACATGACAATTATTCGCGATGTAACGGAGAAAAAGCAAATGGAGGAGCAAATTCGGAAATCGGATACGCTTCAAGTAGTAGGGCAGCTTGCAGCTGGCATTGCGCATGAAATAAGAAATCCAATGACCGCATTAAAAGGTTTTATTCAGCTACTTGAAGATAGCATGAAAGAAGGTCATTCGCTTTATTTTGATATTATTACGTCTGAACTGCAGCGAATTGAATCAATTATTACAGAGTTTTTAGTATTAGCTAAGCCACAAGCAATTAAATTTGAAGAGAAATCACTAGCCGTCATCGTACAAGAGACGATTGATTTATTGAATGCTCAAGCTTTACTTGAAAATGTTCAATTTGAAACAGACTTCGATCCATCATTGTCAAAGGTTTATTGTGAGCCTCATCAGCTAAAACAAGTGTTTATTAATGTAATTAAAAATGCAATTGAAGCGATGAAGGGTGGAGGGGTAATCTCCATAGAGGTCAAGCATCTTAACAATCGCTATATGAGAGTATCCATTCATGATGAAGGAGAAGGCATGCCCCCAGAGCGAATTCGTAAGCTAGGAGAACCGTTTTATACCACAAAAGAAAAAGGAACTGGACTTGGACTGATGGTGTCTTATAAGATAGTAGAAGAACATAAGGGATATATTGAAGTAGAAAGTGAGTTAGGGGTCGGAACAACATTTCATGTGACGTTACCCGTTTCCCAAGTACAATAGAGAGGAGAAAACGATGAATTACTATGGAAGCATTCCGCTGTTTGACAATGAACATGTGTATGTTACATGTTCTGATAAAGGGATTTCCGGTTTATTCTTTTCTTTTGATGAGTTGATGTTACAAACAAAGGGAACGGCCACTTTGCTCGAAAATCATGAATATATTAAAGAAGCGACAAAGCAGCTACATGAGTATGTAGTTCAAACGCGGCAAAACTTTGATCTTCCGTTAGAAATAACAGGAACGGCTTTTCAGCAAAAGGTGTGGAAAGAACTTAAAACCATACCATATGGAGAAGTCATTTCCTATAAACAGTTAGCAAGTATGATTGGACAGCCAAAAGCTGTTCGTGCCGTAGGACAAGCAAATCGTAGAAACCGTCTACCTATCTTTTTACCTTGTCATCGTGTTGTTGGCGCATCAAAAGATTTAACTGGCTATGCAGGAGCACAGGTTCATTTAAAAGAGCGGCTTTTAACGTTAGAAGGAATACAAGTAGCAAACGGAAAGGTTGTATTAGCGTAGCGCTGCTAGGCTTCATCATCGTTCTCTAGCTTCCATCCTTCCCCTTGTACAAATACACCATCTACAGACGTGAACGTTTCGTCTGAATGATCTTGCTGAATGGTTTGATTTGTAACATCTAAAAGCTGAAATTGCTCCTTTCGTGCCCGCTGCTTTCGCTTTTTACAGGTTGAGTCGGGATGTTCTTGTTTGGTCATAGTTACCCCTCCTATACAGATTTCGCTTAACATGATAAAACTAACTATAATATATGTAGGTAGATGATAAATTACTGTTACATTTATGTTACAAAGCAAAAAAGAGAGAATCACATTGTAACCTGAGATTCTCTCTTTTTTTTAGTTTAGTACGAGTTTAATTGTATCGACAGAAGGTGAGTGAATAATGCCATGCTCTGTGATGATGGCTGTAATGAATTCACTTGGCGTAACGTCAAATGCCGGGTTATAAACAGAAATATTGTCTGGAGCAACTTGTACATCACCGATATGCGTAATTTCCTTTGCAGAGCGCTCTTCAATTGGAATTTCTGCTCCTGATGCGATCGATAAATCAAACGTTGATTTTGGAGCTGCTACATAAAACGGAATATTAAATGCTTTTGCTAAAAGTGCAAGCCCATATGTTCCAATTTTATTAGCAGTGTCACCGTTAGCTGCAATACGGTCAGCTCCGACAATAATGGCATTAATCCCTTTTGTTTTAATGGTATGTGCAGCCATACTATCTGTGATAAGTGTCACATCTACGCCTGATTTTTGAAGCTCCCATGCCGTTAAGCGTGCCCCTTGGAGAACGGGGCGTGTTTCGCACGCAAATACTTTCAGCGGAATATCACGCTCTTTTGAAATATGAAAAGGCGCTAAAGCAGTTCCATAATATGCTGTGGCAATCGAGCCAGCATTACAAATTGTCATAACACGATCGTGTTTATTAAACAGCGATAATGCATAATCACCTATGCGGTAGCAGGTGGCTTCATCTTCCGCTTGAATTTGAATCGCTTCATGAATAACAAGTGTTTTAGCCTCATTTATGGAAATGGCGTTATTGATGCTGTTTACTACGCGTTCTAACGCCCAAAATAAGTTGACGGCTGTTGGGCGAGAACTCGCCAAAAATTCTTTGTCGGCCTGCAGCTTTTTTTTGAATTCTTCAATCGTCTGTACATCGTAGTTTTGAAGCGAAAGCGCTAAGCCAAACGCTGCGGTAATGCCGATTGCAGGTGCCCCTCGTACTTTTAGCGTAACGATAGCGTCCCATACGTCTTGTAAAGTATGTAGCTTAATATATTCAACTGTGTTTGGTAATAGCTGCTGGTCAAGCAGTGAAATAAACGTTTCCTTCCATTCAACTGAACGAGGGAGTGTAAGAGTGTGTGTCATGTTGGGCTCCTTTCATTCTTCAATCAAGTTCTTAAAATCATGTGCACTAATTTCTGTTTGATGAGTTAGTAAATAACGTCCTAAACGAAGAGCTGCTTTTTGAGCGTTTAAGCGCTCTTCATCAGGCAATGAATCAATATCTACTACGTGCGCCAATCCAATTGTACGTCGAATTAACTCGCACCCCGCGTAGCCAACAGCATCGGTCCACGTTTGTTGTAAGATATAGTCGGAATAGTTTGGATTTTTAACGAACGGTTCCACTTTAGACTCAACCCAAAGTTTGTTCCATGTTGTTTGGAAAACATCCCACGTTTTGGTGATATGATCCAAAAGTACACTGCGTTTTTGAGCAGGACGAGACAAGGTGTTAAGCAGAAGATTGGCAACAAACTGTCCTAAGTCAAAGCCAAAGGGCCCATAAAACGCAAACTCAGGATCAATAACTTTTGTTTCGCGCTCACTAGCAAAAATACTACCCGTATGCAGGTCACCGTGTACAAGCGTTTGGCTACTTGTTAAAAACTTTTGTTTAAGCTTAGCTACTTCAAGCTTAGCTTCTTCATCTGTCCATAAGTTTTCTACATCGCTTCGAAGCGTTTCTTCAAATTCATTTGTATTGTAATCAAAAAACGGATCTGTAAACACTAAGTCTTCTGTAATATTGCATAAATCAGGGTTAATATATTGAGCAACCAGCTCTTTTTTCTCCTGTGGCTTAATCGCAAAGTCAGACGTCTCAAATGCAATATGAGCTAAAAATCTACCGATATGTTCTGAAAGAAGTGGGTATGTTTCTCCTTGGATTAATCCTGTACGAGAAATTGTTAGGTGAGACAGGTCTTCCATGACCGTAACAGCTAAGTTTTCATCATGATAATAAACGTCTGGAACGAGTTCGGGTGTTAAGCTGCCAAACTGTTTGAGCGCATTGCTTTCAATCGTTGCGCGCTTGAGTGATAAAGGCCAGCTTTCTCCTACAACTTTCGCATAAGGAAGAGCCTGCTTTACAATAATGGACTTGTTGGTTTGGTCGTTCACAATATGAAAAACAAGGTTTAAATTGCCATCACCAATTTCACGAGCTGTAAGAGCTTCACTTTCCGAAAATAACTTCAGCTGTTTTACAAGTCTAATTGCTGTAATTTCATTTAGTGGCTCATATGTATAAGTTGTTGTTGTCATCGTTATCTACCTCCATAAAAAATAAGTATACCGGAGGCTTTTAAATCATATAAAAGCCTCTTTCGGTGAGTGAAAGAGGCTTGATTGTCATTCAAACCTCTTATCTGCCAGAAAGATTTCTCTTTCTGTTGGAATTAGCACCGTGCCTTCATAAAACAACGAATTGTTTTATAGCGCTAAAAAGCTGCGCTCCATTTCACAATGGTATTACGGTCGGTTGCTGGGCGTCATAGGGCCAAATCCCTCAGCCAACTCTTGATAAGAGTAAAGATATTATTTAATTTTGATTTGTTTGACTTATTAGTAACTTCTGGAGAACATCGTATCATGTGAATTTTTGGATGTCAACAGCGAAATTTAATAAAATTCTGTGCGACGATCTGTAAAGACCGGAATTTGTTCTCGGATTGCCTTTACGGTTGATAAATCAACGTCTGCTGTTAGTATTTCTTCATTTTCACCTGCTTCTGCAATAATTTCTCCCCAAGGGTCAATGATTAACGAATGACCAGCAAATGTGTTAGCTGGATCGTCTCCAGAGCGGTTGCAGGCAACCACGTAGCATTGATTTTCAATGGCTCTGCTTACCAGAAGTGCTTTCCAGTGAGCAAGTCTTGGCTTGGGCCACTGAGCAACCACAAAAAGGAGTTCTGCACCTGCGCTTGTATGAACGCGAATCCATTCTGGAAAGCGAATATCATAGCAAATAACGCCTGCGCATAATGAGTTTTCAAGCGTAAAGATGTTTTTGGTTTCACCTGGTTGTAGAAATAAGTGCTCATTCATCAGCTTAAATAAGTGTAGCTTGTTATATTGCGAGACCTCCTGGCCTTCACGATTAAAGACATACATTGTATTCGTAACGCCGCTTTTTGTTTTCTTAGCAACTGATCCAGCGATGATGTTCACGCTGTGTGTTTTGGCGAAAGCAGAGAAAAAGCTAGTCGCTTGCTTACCTTCTGAGTCCGCGATAGCGTCGAGGTTCTGTAAATCATAAGCCGTATCAAAAAGTTCTGGCAGTATAAGAATATCTGGAGATTCAAACAGTGCTTCCTTCATTTTTTTTTCAGCATGCTCGTAATTTTTTTTAGGGTTTCCAAATGCAAGATCAAGTTGCAAACACGCTACTTTTAAGCTCATTAAACTTCACCATCCTGATTTATTTTATAAAAATGACTTTACAAGTTGACTATTACAATATATTATTTGTGACTAGAATTTCAAGAATTTTTTGAGAAGGTGTTCACATGAAGCAGTTTGAACAATCAGAACTATTGAAGAGTTTACCGAAACAATTTTTTGCATCCCTTGTTAGCAAAGTTGCAAAAGTAATAAAAGAAGGACATGATGTGATTAATTTAGGGCAAGGAAACCCAGATCAGCCAACGCCCCCTCATATTGTCAAGGCACTTCAAGACGCGAGTGAAAATCCAAACTACCACAAGTACTCACCGTTTCGCGGACAAGCTTTTTTGAAAAAAGCGGCAGCAGCGTTTTACGAAAGAGAATACGGTGTCCAGCTAAATCCCGAAAAAGAAGTCGCTATTTTGTTTGGAGGCAAAGCTGGGTTAGTAGAAATTCCTCAGTGTTTACTTAACCCTGGAGATACAGTTTTAGTGCCCGACCCAGGTTACCCAGACTATTGGTCAGGAGTGGAGCTAGCACGAGCGAAAATGGAAGCTATGCCCTTGAAAAAAGAGAATGATTTTTTACCAGTTTACGAGGAAATAAGCGAAGAAGTGAAGCAAAAAGCTAAGCTCATGTTTTTAAACTACCCAAATAATCCGACCGGCGCAGTAGCTACGGCATCATTTTTCGAAAAAACGGTTGAATTTGCTCGCCAGTACGATACGTGCATTGTACATGACTTTGCGTACGGCGCAATTGGGTTTGATGGTCAAAAGCCCATTAGTTTTCTGCAAACTCCAGGTGCCAAAGAAGTGGGCATTGAAATTTATACGCTATCCAAAACGTATAATATGGCGGGGTGGCGCATCGGTTTTGCTGTTGGAAACGAAAGCGTTATTGAAGCGATTAATCTTTTACAAGATCACTTATTTGTAAGTGTATTTAGCGGAATACAGCAAGCAGCCGCGGTTGCTTTACTAGAGTCACAGAACTGCGTAGATGAACTAGTCGAACGCTATGAATCTCGTCGCCAGGTTCTCATTCATGGACTGCGTGAAATCGGATGGGACGTTGAAGCCCCACCAGGGTCGTTTTTTGCGTGGTTGCCGGTTCCAAAAAGCTATACATCAGAAGAATTCTCTGATTTGTTACTTGAAAAAGCACACGTCGTTGTTGCTCCTGGAATTGGGTTTGGTGAATACGGAGAAGGCTATGTGCGCGTAGGTTTATTAACCGATGAAGATCGACTGAAAGAAGCGGTTGATCGAATTGCTAAATTAAATTTATTCAAAAAATACGTTGACAATTCTTTTTGAGTTGGCTTAATATGTAAGAAGTTGTTGATTCATAAACACATATTTTTGATGAATACGATTAGCGTGAAAATCGATTATACAATATAAATAGCAATTTTCTTATTAAGAGTAGGTGGAGGGACTAGCCCTGTGAAGCCCGGCAACCGACTTAACGTTTTGTTAAGCACGGTGCTAAATCTTGCAGCAGTAGCTGAGAGATAAGAAGAGAGCAAAAAAGCCTCTTCTTTCTCACAAGAAGAGGCTTTTTTATTTCGTAACGATGGGAAATTTACAGCAAGGGAGTTTGAAGCAAATGAGTGAAATCGTTGCAAGTTATTTATTACATGATGAAAAAGGAAACTTTGAAAAAAAAGCAGAAGGCATTGCTCTAGGCTTAACGGTAGGTTCTTGGACAAATCTACCTCAGCTTGAGCAGGAGCAACTTAGAAAGCACAAAGGGCGCGTAGTTGACATTACGCCACTTGAAGACTGCGATCGCGTCAACAATTATTTAGAGCAAACGACAAAGCAAGCGATTGTGAAAATTGGTTATCCGCTTTCTAATTATACAAATGATTTACCTGCTATTTTAGTTACTGTTTTCGGAAAACTATCATTAGACGGAAAAGTAAAATTATTAGATTTAGAGTTTTCACAAGAAGCATTAGCCGCTTTTCCTGGCCCACGCTTTGGAATTGAAGGGATTCGTGAGAAACTAAAAGTGTACGATCGTCCTCTTGTAATGAGTATTTTTAAAGGTGTAATTGGGCGTGATATGGATTATTTAACGGAGCAGCTTCGGGCACAAGCACTTGGAGGTGTCGATCTTGTAAAGGATGACGAAATCCTATTTGACAACGAACTGACACCGTTCGAAAAGCGTATTACAGAAGGGAAAAAAGTTCTTGATGAAGTATATAAAGAAATGGGTCATCGTACGCTATATGCCGTAAATTTAACGGGGCGTACATTTGATTTAAAAGAGAAAGCTAGAAAAGCAGCGGAGCTCGGAGCCGATGCTCTATTGTTTAACGTGTTTGCATATGGACTAGATGTGCTACAAGCTCTTCGTGAAGATGATGATATTAACTTACCAATCATGGCTCACCCAGCAGTAAGCGGTGCGTTAACACCATCTGAATTTCATGGATTCTCAAATTCTCTTTTGCTAGGAAAATTACTTCGTCTTGTTGGAGCAGATTTTTCACTATTCCCATCACCGTACGGCAGCGTCGCGATGCCGCTTGAAGATACAGCTGGAATTACGTACGAGGTAACAAGACCGCTACATACCTATAAGCAAACGTTCCCGGTTCCATCAGCAGGTATCCACCCAGGCATGGTTCCGCAGCTTATTTCCGATTTCGGTGTGGATAGCATTATTAACGCAGGCGGAGGCGTACACGGTCACCCAGATGGAGCAGTCGGTGGAGGAAAAGCATTCCGTGCAGCAGTTGATGCTACGCTTGCTGGACAGCCTTTAGAAGATACAAATGACGAAGCGCTACAAAAAGCACTTGAGCTATGGGGAGCAGTGAAGGTGAAGGGGTGATGAACGTGAAGATTTTCTGTGACTTTGACGGTACGATTACAAACAGCGATAACATCATTGCTATTATGAAAAAGTTTGCTCCAAGTGAGTGGGAAGCTATCAAAGATGATGTGTTGGCAGAGCGCGTATCGATTCAAGAAGGCGTTGGCAAAATGTTCTCTTTACTGCCAATCTCTTTAAAGGAAGAGATTGTATCATTTATTTTATCAACTTCGGAGATTCGAACAGGATTCGAGCAGTTTGTGCATTACACAAAAGAAAAGGATATTCCGCTATATATTGTCAGTGGAGGAATTGACTTTTTTGTTGAGCCAATGTTAGACGGCAAAATAGATAAAAAGAACCTTTACTGCAACGGCTCAGATTTTTTAGGGCAAACGATTAAAATTACGTGGCCTCATACATGCGATAGCCACTGTGAAAATGGCTGTGGCTGCTGTAAGCCGTCAATTATACGAAATCTGGTAGATGACAAAGATTTTATCATCGTAATTGGAGATTCCATTACGGATTTGCAGGCAGCAAAAATGGCTGATTGCGTATTGGCACGTGATTTCTTGCTTCAGAAATGCAAAGAGTTACATTTACCGCATCGGCCGTTTGAAACATTCCATGATGTCATTGAACATATTAACGAATTATCGGAGGTGGAAGTATGAGTATTTTAGCACAGCAGCGTTTACAAGAGATTGCGGATGTAAAAGAAGAACTTGCACAGCGAGATTGGTTTTTTGGAACGAGTGGTAACTTATCGATTAAAGTAAGTGAAGAGCCAACAACCTTCTTCGTATCAGCTAGTGGAAAAGATAAGCGAAAGCGTACAAGTGAAGATTTCTTACTTGTAGATAGCAATGGGAAAGCAGCGGAAGAAACACACTTGAAACCTTCCGCTGAGACGCTTTTACATGTTAAGGTTTATAGTCATACAAACGCTGGGTGCAGCCTGCATGTACATACAATTGATAACAACGTCATTTCTGAACTATATGGTGACGAAGGAAAAGTAACGTTTAAGGGGCAAGAGATTATTAAAGCACTCGGTATTTGGGAAGAAGATGCAGAGGTTACCGTTCCGATTATTCCGAATTATGCGGACATTCCGACGTTAGCTGAAGTCTTTGCTGAATATGTAACGGCGGATCAAGGGGCTGTTTTAATTCGTAACCACGGTATTACCGTATGGGGGGAAAATGCATTTGAAGCGAAAAAAGCGCTAGAAGCATACGAGTTTTTATTTAGTTATCACGTGAAAATTCTTTCACTAAAGAAATATAATCAATCAACACTTACTTAAGGGGGAGTTACATATGGCAAACGTTCGTTTACATGCAACAGATGCACGCATTGAAAATCAAGAAGAGGTAGCAAGTTTTTTAGCTAATAATGAAGTCATTTATGAAAATTGGGATATTACAAAGCTACCTGAAAATCTGCGTGAAAAATTTAATTTAACAGACGAAGAAAAAGAAGAAATCTTAGCTTCATTTGATACAGAGATTAGGGATATTTCTGAGCGACGAGGTTATCAAGCACAAGATGTGATTTCGTTATCAGATACAACACCTAACTTAGAAGAGTTATTAAAAAACTTTCAGCGTGAGCATCACCATACGGACGACGAAGTTCGTTTTATCGTCAGTGGACATGGTATTTTCGTCATTCAAGGAAAAGACGGTTCATTCTTTGATGTCGAGTTAGAGCCAGGTGACTTAATTTCTGTTCCAGAAAATGTGCGTCATTATTTTACACTAATGGAAGATCGCAAAGTAGTAGCCGTTCGTATTTTTGTTACAACAGAAGGCTGGGTGCCAATCTACGAATAAATTGAGATTGTAGACAAGGAAAAATAGCAGGATGTATGCGTGGTTAACGCAAGAAAATGCCGCTTCTCTTCTTGATGAAGCGGCATTTTCTTAAGCAATAAAAGCTTTAAGTCGGCGCTTGCTCTTCATTGCGCTAGGAATAATTCTTACTATTTTTATGAGAATAGTAATAGATGGAGGAAGAAGATGAAATATGTAAAAAAATGGTACAGCCCATTTATTTTATTGCTATTTGTCCTGTTCGTTACGGTTGGATGTACAAACGAACAGCCGGATATAAACGCGGCAAGTAAGCCACAAGTCAAAGAAGAACAAAAGACAGAGGCGAATTTCACAGCAAAAAACGTTAGTAAAGATACGAAAGTCGCTCTTATTGCCGAGTTTACGACGGGAACGCACGCAGCCCAGTATATTAGCGGTGCAACAGCGGCTGCCAAAGAACAAGGTATTCAGCTTACCGTGTCAGATGCCAACAACGATCAGTCAAAAATGGCAGCGTATTTAGATACGGCAAT
This sequence comes from Priestia veravalensis, assembly GCF_001457055.1. Lineage (NCBI taxonomy): Bacteria > Bacillati > Bacillota > Bacilli > Caryophanales > Bacillaceae > Priestia > Priestia veravalensis. The sequence goes on from NZ_KQ758674.1 coordinate 16,518, forward strand.
TAATCAAAATGTGGATGGTATTATCATTAAGCACGGTCGTTCTGAAACGTTGGAACCTGGCGTGAAGCGTGCCGTTGCAAAAGGTATACCCGTTGTTGCATTTGATGTTGAGCTAGATGTAGACGGCGTAACAACGATTGATCAAGATGACTATATGTTGGCGCTGCAAGGCTTAAAGCAAATGATGCAGGATATTAATGGCGAAGGAAAGATTGTGTACATTTTTGTTGGTGGTTTTGCGCCAATGGAAAAGCGAAACACCATTTATGAAGCAATGCTAGAACGTTATCCGGACGTAGAAGAAGTAGCGCGATTTGGAAACGCTACATCTAATACATCGCTAGATACTCAAACAAAAATGGCGGCTATCTTGAAAAAATATCCAAACAAAGGCGACATTACAGCCGTATGGGCACCTTGGGACGAATTCGCCAAAGGAGCTACGCGTGCAATTAAAGAAGCTGGCCGAGATGAAATTAAAGTTTACGGCGTCGATTTATCGGATGAAGATCTGCAGATGATGCAAGAAGAAAATAGCCCATGGAAAGCATCAGCAGCGGTAAATCCAGCAGCAATTGGTGAAAAGCAAGTGGAATTTGTTCTGCAAAGAATTGCTGGACAAGACATACCGAGATATTACTCGTTTAACCCAACGCTCATCACTCAGGATGATTTACCTGATGCGCCTATTAATATGGACCAAGTGGGTGAGTTTGTAGAAGCTTGGAATCAAAAAGAGTAGAGGAGAAGGCAGATGACGATCGAACAATTAGAAATGAAGCATATCGCAAAGTCATTTGAATCATTTCAAGCGCTTCAAGATGTGAGCTTTACCGTGAAAAAAGGCGAAATCCATGCTTTACTGGGAGCAAACGGTGCAGGGAAAAGTACGCTGATGAAAATATTATCTGGAGCATACTCAGAATATACCGGGACCATTTACAAAAATGGTCATTCTGTTACGCTTGGTTCTCCAAAAGACGCAAAAAACTTAGGTATTGCAATTGTTCATCAAGAAGTCGATGTCGCGCTTGTACCATCACTAACGGTGGCAGAGAATATTGTGCTGGACCGCCAAACAAGTAAAGGTAGCCCTGCAATTGTTAAGTGGAAGCAACATGATACTGAAGCGAAAAAGGCGCTTGCTATGCTGGGTTCAACGTTAAACGTTAAAAAGAATGTATCGGAATTAACGCTAGCAGAAAAGCAGCAGGTATTACTCGCTCGTGCGATCTTACAAGATGCGGAATATATTATTTTGGATGAACCAACAGCACCGCTAAGTCAACATGAGACAAAGCGTTTGTTTGAAGTTGTGACGAACTTAAAGAAAAAAGGCATGGGTATTATTTATATTTCTCATCGCCTTCAAGAAGTTAGCGACCTATGCGACGTTTACACCGTTTTAAAAGATGGAAAGCATGTTGTGACAAAAGCAATTGTGCAATCTACAATGCAAGAAATGATTACATTTATGCTAGGGAAGCAAGTAGCGCAGGAGTCGGTACGTGAAGAGGTAGCGGTGGGAACTGAACTGCTTCGTGTGGAAAAGTTGTCTTTGCCAAACGTACTACAAGATATTACCTTTCATGTTAAAGAAGGTGAAGTTGTTGGCATTGCGGGACTTGTCGGTGCAGGGAAAACAGAGCTATGTCGAAGCTTATTTGGTCTGGAGAACAAAACAGCGGGTCAGCTATCAATGCGCAATCATCCGCTTTTAGTAAATCGCTCTCCTCGTTACTATATTAAAAATAAGCTTTCTCTCATACCAGAAGAAAGACGAAAAGAAGGCATTTTAGTAGACGAATCGATTGTACTTAATTTGTCACTTCCAAGCTTAAAAGATTTTACGAAATGGTCTTTTGTACAAAAGCGAAAACAAAAAGAAGCATCTCAGAGTGTTGCTGCGAATGTTGGTGTTAAAGCCTCGTCTGTTGAGCAAAAAGTAAAAACGCTAAGCGGTGGGAATCAGCAAAAAGTAGCTATTGGTAAATGGCTCTTAAAAGAGACCGATGTATATATATTTGATGAGCCAACAAAAGGAATTGATATCGGCTCCAAACAGGAGATTTTCTCAATAATGAATGAGCTAACTAAACAGCAAAAAGGCATTTTATATGCAACTTGTGAATTTGATGAACTGGTCAACATGGCTGATCGAATTTACGTTATGTATAACGGGAAAATTGTAAAAGAACTATCGAAAGCAGAAGCAACGTATGAACAGCTATTTTATTACGCGTCTGGAGGAACGGTATGAGTGCAGAGTTAGTGAATGAACAAGTAAAAGCAAAGAAACAAACAGGACAGCTGATGGAGTTTGTCACAAAATACGGTACGGTAGTAGCCATTTTATTAGTCACCATCTTTTTTTCAATTGCTTCACCCAATTTTTTAACTCCAGGAAACATCAGCGATATTTTACGTTCGATTTCAATTGTAACGCTTATCGCATTAGGTGTGACAATTTCACTGACTGTAAATGGTCTTGATTTATCAGTTGGCTCGACGGCTGGGTTAGCAACCATTCTATCAGCATCGATGCTTGTGTTGCACCGTCAAGAGCTGCTAGTGGCATTGTTGATTCCTATTTTAGCTTCACTTCTTGTAGGGCTTGTGAATGCATTTTTTGTCGTGAAAGTTAAAATTCCTGATATTTTAGCCACGCTATCAATGATGTTTATTGTGCAGGGAATCTTGTTAACCTATACGAAAGGATCGGCTATTTATACGAATATGCCTTTAGAAAGTGGAGAGCGTGCACCTGGAATCTTTATTCCTTCTTTTTTAGCCTTAGGACAAGGACATGTTTTGGGAGTTCCGGTGCCAGTAATTATTATGCTCCTTGCTGTCCTCGTTGTACATATTTTCTTCACGTATACAAAATACGGACGATTCTTTTATGTAACGGGTGGAAATATGGAAGCAGCGAGGCTTTCAGGAATTCCAGTCAACCGCTACCGCATGTATGCCTATGTGTTATCTAGCTTACTAGCGGGGATTGGAGGAGTTGTGTTAGCAGCGCGAATTGGGGTAGGAGAAGTGAATGCAGGAGCTCCTTTTCTAATGGATGCCGTTGCCGCAGCCTATATCGGCTTCTCTGTATTTGGAGCAGGTAAACCGAATATTATTGGCACGCTGCTAGGGTCTATTTTAATTGGCGTTCTCTTAAATGGTTTAACGATGTTAAATGTTCCGTATTATACACAAGATATTATTAAAGGAACGGTTCTTGCAGCGGCTTTAGCTCTTACATACTATCGTTCAAAGAAATGATTACGGTAGATTGCACGAGATGACTTTGTCATCTTCGTGCAATTTTTTTGTTTGAAATCGGGCAAAGTAAGGGAAATATGCAAATAAAAAGGAGGCTATAAAATGAAGCGAATTATTGTAATTGGAGGCGTTGCGGGTGGTATGAGTGCAGCATCTCAGCTGCGTCGCTTAGATCAAGAAGCCGAAATTATTGTATTTGAAAAAGGCCGAGATGTTTCATATAGTGCATGCGGTATGCCGTATTATTTATCAGGTGTTGTGAAAGAGCAAGAAAGTCTTATCGCTCGAACAGTTGATGAGTTTAAAGAGCGTGATATCACGGTTCAGCTTCAACATGAAGTAAAAGAAGTGAATCACATAAAGAAATATGTTGTTGTACATAATCATCAAACAAATGAGTCACAAGAAGTGTCGTACGATGAGCTTATTATCGCAACGGGAGCTTCAGCTGTAAAGCCACCCTTTATGATTGATGCTCAAAATGTTTTTTCATTAAAGACGTTAGAAGATAGTACGAACATCCATCGTTATTTAAAAGAAGAAAATGTACAAAAAGTTGTGATTATCGGCGGTGGATATATTGGAATGGAATTAGTAGAGACCATGCATCTATTAGGAAAGCAAGTGTCTGTTATTGAGCGCGGGAATCATATACTATCCATGTTTGACGAAGAAATTGCTACACGAATACAGGGCGAGCTGAAAAATGATATTGCTTTTCATGTCAATGAAGAAGTAGAAGAGTTAATTGCAGACCGTGAAAAAATAACTGCGGTTCGCACCAATAAAAATACGCATGAAGCAGACCTTGTTATTGTAAATGTGGGAGTGAAGCCAAATACATCTTTTTTAGAGAGAAACGGCATTCGAATGCTCGAAAACGGTGCGATCCTCATTAATGACAAAATGGAAACCAACGTTCCGCACCTTTATGCAGCAGGTGATTGTGCAAGCAGCTACCATCTTGTGTTGAAAAAGCCAGTTCATTTTTCACTTGGTACAATTGCTAATAAGCAAGGGAGAATTTTAGGCGCAAACCTAGGAGGAGAAGATAAACATTTCCCAGGTGTCATTGGTACCAGCATCCTAAAAGTTATGGATTTAGAAGTTGCTAAAACTGGAATTACTGAAAAAGAGGCAAAAGCAGAAAACCTTCAATATAAAGCGGTTACGGTAGACGCTTATAATCATACGCCGTATTATCCAGATGCAACAAAAATGTTGGTTAAACTTATCTATGAAAAAGATACACATATTATACTAGGAGCACAAATTATGGGTAAGTCAGAAGCAGCCAAGCGGATTGATGTGTTTGCAACAGCCATTACGGCACGGCTAACAACCGAGCAATTAACCATGCTAGATCTTAGCTATGCTCCGCCTTTTGCTACCGTTTGGGATGCGGTTCAAATTGCTTCTCAAAAAGCGACATAATCAGAGGCCGACGTGAATTTATCACGTCGGTTTTATCGTCTAAAGGAGACGTTGCAGAATTTGTAGATGCGTTGTCATATTTGCATGTTTTGTCGAAGAGGAATTTTTTTCTAAAATTTAAAGGTTGAGAAATCAACGTTGATAACGCTTTCTTTCTTTAGGCTAAAAAAACTTTATAAGAAAAATGTCTATTATTGCGACTCTATTTACATATTTAGTAGAATTTGTAATAATGCGTTATAGGCTAATTTTTCTTTTAATAGGAGAGGATCTTGTGTTTGGTTTAAAAAAGCAAAGTAAATCAGAAGCGTTATTTATACAAATTGTGAGGAAAAGACAAAAAATGGTGGAGATTGGTGGAAAAACAGGTTTATCAAGTGAAGAAACGATTACCTGTAGTCAAGAGCTAGATCAACTTTTAACGCTTTATCAAAAACAACTGTTACGTGAGGAAGAAGATCGGACAAGCATTACAGCAACAATCAGTCGCTTTTTGTCTTTTTCAAAATCGTAAAAAAGGGCAGCAAAGCTGTGCTCGAATCTGCCCTATATCTACTTGTACCTTAAAAGAAGTTAATAAGAAAAACCATAAATAATAGGCCCATGATGAAAGAATACGTTGCAAAGCGTTCATTTCCATCTCCATGACTTTCCGGTATTAGCTCTTTGTAAATGATAAACAACATTGCTCCAGCTGCGAATGCTAATCCATACGACACAAGAGACTCGACAAAATTAGTGAGATAAAAACCAAGTAGTGACGTAATAATTTCTACTGATCCTGTTAATGTTGCAATAAAAAATGCTTTGAACTTACTGATATTTTGCTGTGCTAAAAACAAAGCAACTAATAATCCTTCCGGTGCATTTTGTAATCCGATGGCTAAAGCAATCAGGTTTCCGGTATTTTCTGCATCAGATGCATAGCTTACACCAACTGATAATCCTTCTGGCAAGTTATGTAGCGTAATTGCTGCAATAATTAATAAAGCTTTTTCGTCAAACTGAATCCCTGTTTTAGAATGCTCTAAGTCAATATGAGGTATGTTTTGTTCTAAAATTGTAAGCGTCATGACCCCGAGTAAAAGCCCGATTGCTAACGAATAAAAACTTCCGCTTGCAAGGGATTCAGGAATTAAGCTCATTGTTGAAGCAGCCATCATAATTCCGGCTGTAAACGCGAGCAACACGTCTTTCCAACGGTGCGTTACTGCCTGATTCATAAACAGAATTGGCACAGCACCAAGTCCTGTAGATAGTGCAGAAAGAATACTGCCTATAAGTACGTCTGTCATAACAATCTCCTTTTTCTTCTATCTTTCCACATCATTACTACACTCATTATAATCTTCTTTATTCTTTCGCGAAAGCAGAACTTCTTTCATATTCTCATATGAAAAAAGCTTGAAGAACATTACTTCAAGCTTTTTTCATTGTTGCTTATTTTGAAAAATAAAGAGAGTGAACTTGTTTTGCAATCTCTTCAATTTTGTTTGACACCTGAGGGATTCCATACCCAACAAACAGCGGAGAGGTTGCAAAGCGAGGAATCACTTTACATGCACTTCGTCCATCATCCAACTGATAAAAAAACAGGTTATAGCTCGTGCAGCTACGATGGAAATGATTAAGCAAATAATGAGTAGCAGCTTGAATATAATCAGCTACTTCTTTATTATGTTCTTCAATATTCGATGTCACAATGTTAAATTCAAAAAATCCCATTCTTGGCTTTGTAGATAAGTTAAACTCGACATCTTTATTTTGTTGAATTGAGATGCCTTCAAAATGTGCTTCAGTAATATTTGAGCTTGTATCAAACGTTTTTAATCCAATGATTTGCATATGCGGATGGCGAAGAGAACCACCTGACATGGGTCCGTGATTTTTAAAGAATAAGACGGACTCATATTTTTTACTCTCAATCATCTGTAGCCAGCGAGTAGTGACAAACGAAAACAGTTTATACAAATGCTCTTTTGGATATTCTGATAGTTCTGATTGACATTGATCTGTTTCGATAATCACAGTTTGGTAAGCATTTTGGAGAACTGGGTACTTGTTTTCTAACCAAATAATTGAATCTTCTTTTTCAATAATGCCTGTTAAGGAGTCCACATCACAGAATGGACAAGGATTTTGACGATTTACAATGGTTTCTGGTTTTTGTGAACCAATTGCTGAATTAAAAAATAAATGAGATGGTTTCATAAGCTTCACCTTTTTAATCTAATTATATCTATTGTAGTAGAACAACTAGAAGAAATCTACTGTTTAGCTTGCTTCGTTGACTTTTTAACCAGATTTTAGTATTATCTTGATATCGAGATAAATTAAAAAAGGAACTGATAAAAATGGATTCAACAGTAAATCGAGAAGAATTAGATCAATCTTTAAAATTATTCATTGTTCTATCAAGAGCGAATCGTTCCGTTATGGAGCATGTTCATAAGTTTATTCAACAACACGGTATGAACCCAACTGAATTCGCTGTATTAGAGCTTTTATATCATAAAGGAAAACAGCCTCTTCAGCAAATTGGTGGCAAAATTTTATTAGCAAGCGGTAGCATCACGTATGTTATTGACAAGCTAGAGAAAAAGAGCTTTTTAGAGCGTGTAGCTTGTCCAAATGATCGTCGTGTCACGTATGCGCAAATTACAGAAGCAGGAAAAGAAATGATTGAAAGCATGTTTCCTGATCATGAGAAGCGCATTCATAGTATTTTATCTGTTCTTACAAGTGAAGAGCAAGAAGTAGCCATTTCGCTACTAAAGAAAATTGGACACTATGCAGATGAGTATACGCCGTCTGAATAAAGCAAAAAAGCATCGGTTTGATGCTTTTTTTGTGTGAGAAAATAGCGATTGCGGATTGTTTAAAGGAGATTATGTAATCATCACGAAGTACATAAATGAGCCTATAAAAGAGAGGGGAAAAAGACGTGACATTTCATCAATATACATATGAAAGACCGGATTTAAATCAGCTGAAAAAAGAGTTTAAACAAAGCATTGGCATTTTAAAAGAAGCTAAAACCATTGAAAAACAGTACGAAGCGATTGAAGAATTAAACGAGTTGCGAACAGATTATAGTACGATGAGCAACTTATGTTATATTCGCCATTCCATTGATACAAACGATGAGTTTTATCAAAACGAACAGGATTATTTTGATGAAATCAACCCTCTGTATGAAGAGCTTATGCATCAATACTACGAAGCGCTTGTTTCATCAAGCTTTCGCGAAGAGCTAGAGGCTGCATTAGGAACGCAGCTATTTGCATTAGCTGAAAACCAATTAAAAACGTTCCATCCGTCTATCATTGAAGATTTACAACAAGAAAACAGACTTTCTTCTCAGTATACGAAGCTTATAGCCTCCGCTAAAATTATGTTTGACGGTGAAGAACGCACTCTTGCTCAGCTGGAGCCTTTCATGCAGTCACCAAACAGAGAAACTAGAAAAAGTGCTGCGACTTCACGCTTTCAATTTTTTAAAGACCATGAAGATGAATTTGATCGGATTTATGATGAGTTAGTTCAAGTACGAACAAAAATGGCAAAAAAGCTGGGGTATAAAAATTTTGTAGAGCTTGGGTATGCACGTATGACTCGTACAGACTATAACGCAGAGATGGTTCAAGCATTTCGCGCGCAAGTCTTAACAGAAATTGTTCCATTAGCAGAAGAACTTAAAAAGAGACAGGCAGATCGTATTGGAGTTGACGAATTACTCTATTATGATGAGTCGTTTGAATTTCAAACAGGCAACGCAACCCCAAAAGGAGATGCAAGCTGGATTATTGAGAAAGGTAAAAAGATGTATAGTGAGCTTTCAGCAGAAACAGATAAATTCTTTGCTTTTATGATGGATAATAATCTTATGGACTTAGTTGCAAAGAAAGGCAAAGCGGGTGGAGGCTACTGTACGTTTTTAGAACGTTATAAAGCACCGTTTATTTTTTCGAATTTTAACGGGACCTCAGGTGATATTGATGTATTAACTCACGAAGCAGGACATGCTTTTCAAGTATATCAAAGCCGAAATATTGGGGTAATGGAATATTATTGGCCAACTTATGAATCAGCTGAAATTCATTCTATGAGCATGGAGTATTTTACGTGGCCGTGGATGGAAAGTTTTTTTAAAGAAGACGCACAAAAGTATAAGTTTACTCATTTAAGCTCAGGCCTTCTTTTTCTACCTTATGGTGTAGCAGTTGATGAGTTTCAGCATGTTGTCTATGAAAACCCAACGCTCACGCCAAAAGAGCGAAAAAATGAATGGAGAAAGCTAGAACATAAATACATGCCTTCTAAAAACTATGATGGGGAAGCTTACCTTGAAAACGGCGGATTTTGGCAAAAGCAATCCCATATTTATAACGATCCATTTTATTATATTGATTACACGCTGGCGCAAATTTGTGCATTTCAATTTTGGAAAAAAGATAATGAAAATCATGAAGAGGCATGGAGAGACTATTTGCACTTATGTAAGCTGGGTGGAAGTAAGTCGTTTACTTCTCTTGTGAAAGAAGCCAATTTGCTTTCTCCTTTTGAAGACGGTTGCGTAAAGTCAGTTGTTGGTGAGATTAAGGCTTATTTAAATAGTATAGATGATCAATCATTGTAAGGAAAAGCGAGCTGAAGTGGCTCGCTTTTTGTTACTTTGTAAAGGAAATGAATGAGAAATATAAAGAAATGAGCATAGTGTAAAGAGTTTGTTAGAAGACTGTAAAAACGCTCTTTTTTCCTTTTTTTTGAACTATAATCATCTCAAGAGCCATGTTGATGCACGTACATAGTGGCTCAATTGATTTGAAAGGGGACAGGTACGATGAGTAAAAGTTTCTTAGTCAAATTATTTGGAGCATTTGCAGCAATTACGCTTATGACAGCATGTAGTGCAGAAGAGGGAGAAGACATGACAGATCAAGAACAAACGGAAGATGCGGAAGAAACAACTGGAGAGCCGGCAGAAACACCAGTTGAGGAAGAAGCCGTAGAAGAAGATACAGAAGAGCAAGATCAAGATGCAACAGAAGAGGCAGAGGAACCAGCTGAAGAGGAAACAGACGAATCAACAGATGACCAAGAAGATAATCAATAAAACAAATAGAAAAAAAGCGACTCCCAAGGGAATCGCTTTTTCCTTTTTCATTATTTCAGTTTAGAAGTGACGCGGATTTCTTGCTGTTCATTGACATCAATGAATACCTCGTTGACTTCTTCATCCGTTAGTAAAAGGTCAGTAATTTGGTCTTCAACATGCTCCTGTATAGCGCGACGCAGTGGGCGAGCACCAAATGCCGGGTGGTAGCCAAGAGATGCTAGTGTTTCTTTCGCTTTATCTGTAACTTGTAGGGCGATGTTTTGTTCTTTAAGCGTTTCTTTTAATTCTTGAAGCATAAGCTCAACAATCTTAACCAGATGTTCTTGTTCAAGGTGATTAAATTCAATAATGGCATCGAAACGATTTAAGAATTCAGGCTTAAAGTAAGCAGATAGTGAATCTAAAACAGATGCATGTCTAAGAGCTGCATTTTCAGATTCAAAGCCCACCGTAATTTTCTTTTCTCCCACACCTGCGTTACTTGTCATGATGATTACAGTATCTTTAAAGCTTACTGTACGACCTTGACTATCGGTTAAACGTCCGTCCTCTAAGATTTGTAGGAACATATGCTGAACGTCAGGGTGCGCTTTTTCAATCTCATCTAATAAGATGATTGAATAAGGGTTACGACGTACTTTTTCAGTTAGTTGGCCAGCCTCATCATGACCTACGTATCCTGGAGGTGCGCCAATTAGTTTAGACACCGCGTGTTTCTCCATATACTCACTCATATCAAGACGAATCATCGCATCTTTTGTGCCAAACATTTCCTCTGCTAGAGTTTTTGTAAGCTCTGTCTTACCAACTCCTGTTGGACCAACAAATAAGAAAGATCCAATTGGACGATGCTTAGCTTTTAACCCAGCACGAGAGCGACGAATTGCTTTTGCAACTTTTTCTACAGCTTCGCTTTGACCAATGACTTTGTCGGAAAGGTTTGCTGACAGGTTCTTCATTTTGTGAGCTTCATTTTCTTGAAGTTTCCCAACTGGAATACCCGTTTTCTTTTCAATGATTGCTTGAATATGCTCAACGGTAACTTCAGCTTTATCTTGTTCTTGGTTTAGCTGCTTTTCAAGTTTTGCTTCTTCATCGCGAAGTTTGGCAGCCGCTTCGTACTTTTCTTCTTTTAAAGCTGTTTCTTTTTCCACAGCAATTTCTTTTAGTCGTTTATCGATATCGTCTTTGTTTGAGATACCTGCTTTTAAGTTCATTTTTGAGCCAGCTTCGTCTAATAAGTCAATGGCCTTATCAGGTAAGAAGCGGTCTTGGATGTAGCGATGTGATAAATTTACACAAGCTTTAATTGCATCTTCTGTGAAGTTGACGTTGTGATACGCTTCGTATTTGTTTTGGATGCCTTTTAAAATTTGAACGGCTTCGTCAACAGATGGTTCATGAACCATCACAGGTTGGAAACGACGTTCAAGAGCCGCATCTTTTTCAATAGCGCGGTATTCTTTCAGCGTTGTGGCACCTACGACTTGAAGTTCACCTCGCGCCAATGCTGGTTTTAGGATGTTACTTGCATCCATTGAACCTTCAGCAGAACCCGCTCCAACAAGCAAGTGGATTTCATCAATGAATACGATAACGTTTTTACGTTGTTGTAGTTCGGCGATTAGCTGCTTCATGCGCTCTTCAAACTGACCGCGAATACCCGTGTTTGCTACAAGAGCAGCGACGTCTAGTAAGTATACGTCTTTGTTCATGAGCTTTGAAGGAACGTCGCCTTCTGCAATTTTTAATGCTAAGCCTTCGACAACAGCGGTTTTACCTACACCAGGTTCACCGATTAAAACAGGGTTGTTCTTGTTACGGCGGTTTAAAATTTCAATGACGCGTTCAATTTCTTCGTCACGTCCAATAACAGGATCAATTAGTCCAGCTTTTGCAATTTGTGTTAGGTTGCGACCAAATTCATCTAAGAATCCACCCCCGTTACCTCTTTGCTGAGGAGTAGGCTGCTGAGCTGATTGATTCATGGCTTGTTCATTTGCTAATTGATTGAATAAATCATCGATGTTCATGAAGTGCCCACCTCCAAATCCAGACGGCATTTTACTTTGTTTCATTAATGATTGATAACATGTATGGCATAAACGATATTGTGATTTTTGTTGATTAGCTTGTACGTTTAAATAAATTGTTGCTTCACGTTGTTGACAGTTTTGACACATCATTTAAAAGACCTCCTTAGAATGATTAAATGAATGTAATCATTGATCAATTAGTCAATTTGACTTTGACTATATTTGACCTTTGTGAGTTCATTATACTTTGACCTTTTTTGACTTTCAAGTGTTTTGCTTACATTTTTGTTTTGGAAGTTATTTCTTATTTTAAGTAGAATATTTTGTGGTTTGTTTATTACCTTTTATATGAGATGTAGTAAGAATGCACGCAACGAGTTGTGATTTTCACTCCGGATTGTTCGCTTTCCACGGGGCTCGCGTTGAACTTCCTCGTCACTCCGTTCCTGCGGGATTTCAAGCTGTCTCGCTGATCCCGTAGGAGTCTCACATCCTCCGTTCCAATCACAGGCTTCTGGAATAGAAGGAACAAGT
>NZ_KQ758675.1:0-26140 GCF_001457055.1 Priestia veravalensis
GCGTAGGACACTCGACTCCTGCGGGAAAGAGAGGGAAAACGGAGATCCCGCAGCGCAGCGAGGAAGCTCAGGTTCCTCCCCGCGGAAAGCGAGTGACCGTAGCGCAATGGAACGAACGTGTTGAGACAAATCAAAGAGATGGGAACAGCTAGTGTTCGTCTTTTAGAAGCAATCATTTTGTTATGTCCCAAACTCTTTTTTTATAGGTTTTTGTCATGAGATGTTTGGATTTGTGCAAGGATAAGAAGAAGTAGATGTGACAGATAAATTTAATTAAAAGGAGTGACAAAATGAGGCGCTTTTTCTTATGCTTCTTCATGATATTATTGCTTCCAAGTACAGTTGAATCAGCTTCTAACTTCAAGGTAAGTTTTATTCGAGATGGTGACGTGTGGGTTTATGAAAACGGAAAAGAAACAAAACTTTCTTCAACTAATGAGGCAAGTGAACCGATTTGGTCAAAGCATGGAGCTTATATCGCCTATAAAAATGGAGAATCGTTGATGGTAGCTAGCGTAAAAGGCAAGCAAATTGAAATTGAAAAAGATGTCCAAAGTTATCAGTGGTCACCAACTGGTATGGAGATAGCGTACATATCAAACGACATTTTAACTATCTACAATGTTAAACAAAAGAAAAAAAGTCACGTAGCTCTTGACGTTGATCAGTTTTCATGGTTCCCAGATGGTAAACAATTTTTAATAACGGAGTCAGCAACCTTATCACCGAGAGGTTGGGGAGTGGTTAAATTATATACGGTTGAAAAAAATGCAAATCTAGATATAAAAAAGGTCGAACCTTTTGCAACCTTACCTCATCAAAGCGACTCTTTTTTTGCTTATACAACGAGCGAATTTAAGTGGTCAGAAAATGGACATTGGATTAGCTTTTTAGCTATTCCGACAGCTTCTATGTCAGCTGATGGAAACACGCTATGCGTTATAACTTCTGAAGGTAAAGCGTTTCAATCAATCGGTACAATGCTAAACGTATCAAATTGGTTTAAGTGGTCTCCCCATCAGCAAGAGCTAGCTTTTATTAATGGAGAAGGTCGGATTGCTACTGAAAATAAAACGTTCACGTTAAAAGAAATGCCCGTTTTTAAAGAGCATATTTTTACTCCAAAAGGTTTTGCTGACTGGGATTTTACGTGGGCAGCAAATAAGCAAATTATTATTTCACGAGTACAAGAAGCGGATTGGTCAAACGACGCTAAGAAACGCCCGCTTCCCTCACTTTATACAATTAACTTAGCAAAAAACCAGCAAGAAAAATTAACTAATCCTTTAAAAGGCTGGGGGGATTATGCGCCAACATATATCAATCAGTCCAAGCAAACCCTATGGATACGTACGAATCGTAAAAGAGCCAATATTATGGCTGGTAGTACAAAGCAAGAAAAAATACTCATTAAAGATGTCGATGTGCCTGATAATTATTATGATTTATATCGGTGGAATGATGTTTTCACTGTATACGAGCCCTAACATGTAAGAAAATAAGCGAAAACCAGGTGAGGATATGAACATTCGATTGTTAACCAAAGAAGATGCAGATATTTATTGGGAACTACGTTTAAGAGCCCTACGAGACCATCCAGAAAGCTTTGTTTTAAGCTATGAAGAAGAATGTGAAAAAGAAGTGTCAGATATTCGTAAGCAATTTCCTACATTTGAAGACGAGTTTATCATGGGAGGGTTTCTCGATGATAAACTTGTTGGAATTGTAGGTTATAAAAAACAAAAACCTTTAAAAGTTCAGCATAAAGGAGATATCTGGGGAATGTACGTAGCTCCTGAAGCAAGAGGAATGGGGCTTGGGAAATCACTTTTAAAAGCAGTTATTGAACAAGCTTCAAAATCAACGGAGCTGCTGCAAATTTATCTTGTGGTCGCAGCTAATAATCAAGGAGCAAAAGCTCTGTACACTGCTTTAGGATTTAATAGCTATGGGTTTGAAAAACAAGCTCTACATGTAGAGGATAAATTCATTGACGAAGAGCATATGGTTCTTTATATGTAGAAGAATCAAAGGGCTGAGAAATAAGCATTTCAGTGAACTAGATATCCGAACGATTGCGAGTTAACTGGCAATCGTTCGGATATTTTTGTTGGTTATGGAAATAAGTTATAAATTGAGTGTCTGCAGTGCAATGCAAAGAACGTGTTTCTATAACTTACTTATGTTAGCAACGTCACGATTCGCCTTTGAGAGTTAATTTTCTTGTCTAAAAATGTATGTGAAGGCACTATTTATGTAGTAAATATGCTACTATTTAACTAACCATTATTTATTATATGTTTTACTAAAGGAAGGATAAGTAAAATGGAATCATTAATTCAATTGAAAAATATCTCAAAATCATACAAAAAGCAAACGGTATTAGAGAACGTCCATACAACTTTTCAAAAGGGAGAAACAGTAGCGATTGTTGGCAAGAACGGTGCTGGAAAAAGTACGTTGTTAAAGATTGTAGGAGGGTTAATTAAGCCCACCAAGGGGAGCGTAACAATTGATACATCCATTGGTTTACCAGCCTTTGTGGTTGAACAATTTCCTCAAGAGCTTCCGTTTCGGCTTCAAGATTATCTATTTCATATGGGACGTATTCAACAAATCTCGAAAAAAAAGCTACTGTTAAAAATTGAAGAGCTGCTCGAGACCTTTGATATGACCGAGTATAAATACGAAGAAATTACTTCTTTTTCAAAAGGAATGAAGCAGAAAGTAAATATGATGCAAGCGATGCTGGGATCTTCAGAGCTTCTTCTTCTTGATGAACCGTTATCTGGTCTAGATGCCAAAGCGCAGGTTGACGTTGAGAAAGCGTTTAGACGATTAAAAGATCGAGGAATGACCATTATTTTTACCTGTCATGAAGAAAGATTAATTCAAGTAACGGCGGATCGAGTGATTACAATTGGTGCTCACAAAATACTTCGAAGTCAGCGTATTGAATGTATAGATAAACTGGCTGTTATTGAAGCAGATTTTATTATGAATAAGCCTATTCGAGAGCTGAAAGGTAAGTGTGCTAAGGTTGAGCAACACGGCAGTCGCTATACGCTTTATATTAGAAAGCAAGATATGAATCAATTGCTCAAAGAGCTAATTGATGTGCGAGCGGATATTCATCGTGTAGAAATTATTGAAAGGGAAGACTATTAGAAATGATTGCATTGATACGATATCATTATCTTACATATTTAAAGTCATATCGGTATATTCCGCCATTGGCTTTGTATTTAATCTTATTAATTATTACCTATACATACACACCAAATCCGGTATTAGACAGTTTCTATAATACTTCTATTTATTTATTCTTTATCTTTTCGTGGATTACAATTTCATTTATGCACGCGGAAAATAGTAAGCAAGAAAGAATTACAAGGCTGCATGTGAGGAAGAAATCAGTTTATTTCATCAGTAAAATAATCAGTGCTGTAGTGCTGTCAATTATTCTAAGCGCTGTTTCAATTTTATATCCAATCGTCTTTGACATGTTTTCTTCAATGCCCACTGCTAAGGAGCAAGTGTTTGGATATTTACTGCATTTAGTAAGCTGCTTAACAAGCATGAGCGTGTCATTATTGTTCACTCGTCATATGCTTCGCACTGGTAATCTTTCGTGGTTTGGTCCAGTGTTTGTGTTGGTATTAACGTTGGCAGTAGCGGGTGTTCCTTATCCTTATGAAGGTTTGCAAATGGTTATTTATTTATTGCCGCCAATAGCAGCCCTGATACACTTTATAAGTGAGGATATTCATGTTTGGATAGGCTTTTGTTGGGGGCTTGCTTACTCAGCTGTCGTCATAGGTTTTTATTTATCAATTGTCCGTAACCGAGATATTTAAATTTGCTCAGTACAATAAAGCCCCTTTTACACCGGGAAATTAAATGTAAAAAGGGGCTTTTCATAAGGATGAACGACTTTATATAGACGGTCAGGATAATTAGTGAAAATACCGTTCACGCCCCATTGAATTAACTTTTTCATCTCTTTTGTATCATTTACCGTATAAGCATGAATGTCTAGTCCATATGATTGGACCATTTTTATATAGCTTTTTGTTAACGTCTTTGAACTTGAGCCAATTCCATCAGCATATCGATGAATATTTTTTAATTGATGTGACGTTAATAAGCCTTGTCTATAGGAAACTAATTGAATGAGCATAATGGAAGGTTCTAAGTGGTGAAAAGTCCGCAAACTTTCATCACTGAACGATTGAATAATAAGCTGTTGTTTATTTATAGTGTACTTATCTAAAAGAGCCATTAGCTTTTTTTCCATACCGGGATATTCATGAGGTGATTTTGTTTCAATATAATAACGAATGTCGTTTCCAAACGTGGCAAAAATTTCGTCAAGCGTTGGAATATAAGCTCCTTTTCCCTTGCTAGAAAACCAGCTTCCCGCATCTAAAGTCTGCAGTTGCTTTACGGTTTTATTCTTTACATATCCCGTTCCATTCGTTGTACGGTGTAGGGCATAGTCATGAATGGCAACTAATTGACCATCTTTAGACATATGCAGGTCAATCTCAATATAGTCACTTTTCATTTTTTGTGCCAGCTTATAGGCTTCTATCGTATGCTCTGGTTCATGGCCAGAAGCTCCGCGGTGAGCAATGATAAGCGGGTCTTTTTCAGCCGTATTAGCGATGTTGGTGTTACTAATAAAAAAAGCAACCCCTACTAAGCATGTAATTGAAAGTACAATAAGCCATTTTTTGTGCATATAGTAGCCTCCTGTTCATCCGCTTTTATTTTAAAGTAGTAAGGAAGTGCGTGTAAACGAAGATTTCGTATTTATTAGTATGTCCGATAGAACAAGATGTTTTCATGGATATAGTGGAAAAATCATAAAAGTAGCCAATGCTTATTGAGCATTGGCTACTTTAGTATCCTGAAGTTTTGTATAAACAACAAGGCGTTCTTCATGTGTTTTATTTTGTTTATCGAATAATCCTGTACACGTTATTAAATTGAGATGATGATCAAACGTTGGACCGAAGATTTCTCGTAAAGGTGCATCTTCACGCGGATAGGCTTTTTTATCAGTAACAACAAATGTAAGTACGTTACCCGATTCATCAGATACAAAGATCTCATCACCCTTATCAAGTTTATGAAGGTTGTAAAAAATTGCAGGTCCTTCTTTATCATCAACATGCCCAGCAATAACAGCATTTCCTTCATTTCCTGGCTTTGTGCCTGGTTCAAACCAAGCGACATCATCACCGTTATCAGGAACATCCATTTGTCCATCATTAGTTAAGCCGGTTTTTTCAATCAGCGCTTGAATGTCTAACTTTGGTATTGTAAGCTGAGATGGGACAGAAACATCAACCGACGCTTGTGGGGGCGAATTTGTTGATTTTGTTTCTGCCATTTTTACTTTTTCAGGATCGGGCTGTGAAGTTGTTGCGACTGACTGAGCTGAACAGCCAACTAATCCTAAAAAAGCAGTGCATACAATTGGTAGAGCCCATCTCATGTTGTTCATTAATTTTCGTAGCCTTTATGACGACGAACAACAAAGATAGCAACTGCTCCAATTCCTAATAGAGTTAATACAGGAAGAAGGGAGTCATTTGATTGCTCAGAAGCTCCACCCATACCTGTTTTGGGCATTTCAGAAGGCATTGCCGTATTGTCTTTTAAAACAAGTGGCTCAAGGCTGTCAGCAGTATTTACAACAAGTACCGTGTAAACTGTATTTGCTTCTAAGTTTGTACCTGTAAGGTCTAATACTTTCGTATTACCATCAGTAGTTGTTACTTCCAGATCATATGTGCCAGCATCTACTTCTGTATAATCTGTTACTTGTTTAAATGATACATTTTCAAAAAGGGTTAGACCGTTTGCAACGCCTATATTTACTGCAGAAGCATCAGGAGAGAAGTGACCTACGCGCACTTTTGTTTTTCCTTCTGAAGCATTCATATCATCTTCAAGCACTTTTAACTCTAAATTAGCAACTTTGTTAATTGCAGCTACAGTATAAGCTTTTCCAGCTTCAACTGTTAAGTTTGTAGAAACGACAGCTTCTTCTTTTCCTTTTGTACCAGCAGCATAGATGTCAACTTTATGTTCACCAGAAGATAGATTTAAATAATCAGTAGCATCTTTGAAAGCAGCACCTTCAACAGCAGCTTCTCCATCAACGTATACGTCAACCTCAGGTGCATCTGGTGAAGCGTGAACAACACGTACCATTGCATCGTTGCTTGCAGCTGATGCGAAATGCCCAGTAAAAGCAAGTAATAAAACAGTCATTAAAGAAGTGATACTAACTTTAATTTTTTTCATTTGCTTCATTCTCCTTTTGTATACTTTTTTGTTTAACGTTTGTGCAAATGTTAAACAAATATTTTATACCCAATGTGTAATTTTGAAAATTTTTAAACTGTTTTTTAATTTGAATGTTTTTTGAAGATGAAAAATGTTTGTGTAACTTTACAATTGTTATCATCTACAAGTTTATCCAATATATTCATGGTTTAATGCTTAAGATGCGAAATATAATAAATAAAATAAAGGAAATATTCAGAATGTTATGATAAAATTAAAGAAAGGAGTGGATGTTCCAATGCTGCCCGTTGAAGAAGAAAAGGTAAAAATAGTGCATCGGTCTTTACCTCGCAAAATGATTATTAAGCGTGTGTTACTTATTTTATTTGGAGCTATATTAATGGCGGTAGGTCTAGAGTTTTTTCTAGTACCTAATAAAGTCATTGATGGAGGCATTGTTGGAGTGTCTATCATATTGTCTCATTTAACAAATTTAAAACTTGGGGCGTATATTTTTGTACTAAACTTACCTTTCTTTTATATAGGTTATAAGCAAATCGGTAAAACGTTTGCCTTATCAACTCTTTTTGGCGTCAGCATTTTATCTATTGCTACATACGTTTTTCATCCACTGCCGGTGCTAACAACAGATCCGCTTTTAGCAACGGTTTTTGGAGGTATCGTTTTAGGTATTGGGGTAGGAATTGTGATTCGGTACGGTGGCTCTTTAGATGGGACAGAAATTCTAGCTATTTTATTTAATAAGAAAACGCCTTTTTCCGTTGGCGAAATTATCATGTTCTTTAACTTATTTATCTTAGGAAGTGCAGGGTTTGTGTTTGGATGGGACCGTGCTATGTATTCGTTAATGGCTTATTTCATTGCTTTTAAAACAATTGATATTGTTATTCAGGGGTTAGACGAGTCAAAGTCCGCTTGGATTATTAGCGAACAGTACGAACGAATTGGTGAAACTATTTTAGCAAGGTTAGGCAGAGGAGTAACGTACTTGAAAGGAGAAGGAGCATATACGGGTGATGATAAAAAAGTAATCTTTTGCGTTATCACAAGATTAGAAGAAGCAAAGCTAAAAGAAATTGTTGATGAAATTGATTCAACTGCATTTTTTGCGGTAGCAAATATTGCTGAAGTAAGAGGAGGGAGGTTTAAGAAAAAAGATATCCACTAAGTATAGAAAGAGGCTAAGACGTAAATAAATGTTCGCTTCTCAAAGACGAGTCATGACGTTTCTAAAATCGTTAGGGTGTAAGAGCAAGTCCATTCCATTGCGCTGCAGATACTGGCTTTCCACGGGGAGGAATTTGAACCTCCTCGCTGCGCTGCGGGGTATCAACCTTCCCTCTCTTTCTCGCAGGAGTTGAATGTCTTACGCTCCATTTCACTAGTTTTTTAAAGGTGTTTTCCAAACCGACAGAAAATACCTGAACTATCAAAAGAAGTTAACTTGCGCTAGTTCGGATAGATGGTTGACAGAAATGCTTATGTCCCAACTTCTTTTTGCTCTATGAAAGAACAGCTAATCCCTTGGAGAAGTTTGTTTTTAATATTTTAATTACACGATCTGTTTGTTCTGGTATACACTCTACGATTAAAATCACTTCCGCCGTTTGCTCATGCTTACTTCGCTTTTTAACAACTCTATAATAAATAAAGTTAATTAAAAAGCCAATGATAAACCCTGAAGCAGCACCAATCAATCCCCAGTATATAGGTCCCCATGTTAAGATGAATCCAACGCTTACGCCTATAACTGCAAAAGCTGTTGCCAGCCCAGCAGCGATGTCAAATAAGCTAATGCCGTCTGATTGATGAATACTATCGAAAAGTAAAAAATGATCATCTTTTACTTCTAGTGGGATGGCTAAAATTTGGCTTTTAGGAATACCACTGCGCTCCAATGCTACAATGGCGAGCTCTAGGTAAATTGAGTGATTAAAAGTAGAGAATACTTGCATAATGGGCTCCTTACTATATCGGGATTTAGCGTATAGAAGCTATAATCGCTGTTTTAATGAAAAGCGGTATTGCTGATAGTTTTGTGAAAGAAAGTCAGCCTGTTCACGATCATATAATTTATTGTTCTCAATGGTGTTAACATAGGCATCATAGGCGCTAAAACCATATATAGAAGGAAGAAATAAAAGCCATTCTATATTTAAAACGCTTGTTGAACTTGGGATGTCTCCTAAAAATAGAAAATGAATCGCAGGAAGAAATTGTGATTGATAAAAAAATACGACTACCCAAATTAAAGAGAAGAAACCTATGATAATTCGGTGAATATAAAGCTGACCAGATCCCGGCATGAGTATGGACCACATGACGGCTACTAGGGGGCTTCGTTTATCAAGGTAGTTGACTTCTAAAGCGCCCATTTTAAAGATATCAAAAGGTTCATTTTGATGTTAAGCCAGCACGTACACTTTGTTTATGTCGATGGTTGTGCGATAGCTATCCCAAACGGCAAATAGATAAACAGGGATATATAAAAGCGCCCATCGAGTATCCAATATGCTTCTGGCTTCTTCTAGCCTACCAGTAAAAGAATATACCATTGCAACATTAATGTTGGCATGAATATTTGTATAAACCTCCCAAATGAATAAGAGCAGCCCTGTAATGTTTTTAGATAACAAAAGATGACCGAAGCCAGGAAAAGCCGCCGACCACCAAGCAATGATATACGGATTTCGAAGGTGGAGCTGAGTTATGCCAAACAAGCTAACATAGGCTTTATGTCGCTTGTGCGTTTGGTAAGTAATATGCTTCATACAGAATTCCTTTGCTGGTTAATTTGTTTTATTGTTCCGTAGAACCATTATTTTCATTCATAAAGATGCATTTTTGCTACAAGATAATGTAAAGTATGTGCATGTTCCATTCGATAGTATAAAGAAAAGAGGAATTTTATGTTTAAGCGATTACTTAAAGTACTAGCGGTAGGAGTTTTGGTTTTATTTGCTGTCGTGGTAGCATTCTCTGTCATTTGGACACAGTTTGATTACAAGCCTTCTCAAGAAGTTGAAAATTTAGGTGTCCCAAAGCAAGCGATACAATGAGATGGTTACCTGTTTTTTCAGCCAGATGATAATACTGATATAAAAGGTGGCTCTATTATTTACCAAGGTGCAAAAGTAGAAGCAATGGCATACGGTTATTATGCAACAGGAAATCGCAAAGCAAGGATATCTAGTAGGGATAGTAGATGCGCCTTTTAATGTTAGTTTCTTCTCAAGTAACAAGGCAGAAGAAATCATGAAGGAACACCCTACTATTAATAATTGGTTTATCGGAGGACACTCTTTAGGAGGAGTTGTAGCGAGTTCTTATGCGTACAATCATCAAAGTAAGGTAAAGGGACTCATTTTATTGGCTGCCTATCTAATGAACAAAAATGACTTTTCAAACACAAATTATCCAATTTTATCATTAACAGGTGACAAAGATGGTTTATCAACGCCTAATAAGATTTCTGAAACGAAGCATTTATTATCAAAAAATACAAAAATAGTAAAGTTAAAAGGAGCAAATAATGCCCAATTTGGTCTATATGGTGAACAAATTGGGGACAATAAAGCGACTATTTCTCCTGAAGAACAACAAAAGCAAATGGTTCAACGGCTTAATGAGCAAATAAAATAAAGAGACTGAGACATAAGTAGTTCAGTCCTTACTATACCTGAACGATTGAGAGTTCATAACTTTTAATCGTTCAGGTTTTTTGTTAATTGTGAAAACAATGTTGGAAACAGGGTGGAATGGACCGTAGCGCAATGGAACGAACGTGTTGAGACAAATTAAAGAGATGGGAACAGCTAGTGTTCGTCTTTTAGAAGCAATCATTTTGTTATGTCCCAAACTCTTTGTTAGCTTATTGGCGAATGTTCAGTAGCATCCATATCTAAAATCCATTCGTTAAACTTTTCTTGTAGTAAACCAAGCGAACGTTGATTATTAGATACGACATCCAACGCTCGATCATCATAGAGATGAAAAATTGTTCCTTTGCTTACGTTGATAATGTAACATTCCTCTTCAATCGCAGGTTGGATATGTAAATCGCGATTCGCAATAGATTGTAGTAGTTGCTTTTGCTTTAAGTCAGTTGGCCTGCAGGCAATTGCATACTCATTTTTAGTTGATAATAGCTGTACGCTTGTCTTTCTTAAGCGAGAGCGAATGAATTTTTTCATTAATATATCAGTGCGCTTTAGAAAGGATAGTTCAGCTTTTGAAGATGGCGAACGAAATACAACGATGAGCTCATCATTTTCATCATGAAGTGCTTTAAAAATTTGGTATGTGCGTTTATAAACATTTTTCATATACCCTTGTTCCCACACGCGCTTTTGGTTTGTTAGCTTGAATCGGATGCCTATTGGTGCATTGTAAAAAAGCGGTTTTCTCATTTGGATATCAGGAAATAAGTGAGATAAATATGATTGTAAAGTAAGATTGTTCATACGCAACACCCTATCTATTCGTAAAGTTTTTACCTTTTATTGACTCAAGTGTAGCATGAAGTCGATTGAAAATGTGAAGTGCAAACCTGATTTAACGGAAAGGTAATACAACTGTTATATTTCCATTCAAATTCTTATAAAAGAAAGGTGTTTTTTACAAATTTGTCGTATTAGTAACGTACATATCTCTATGTCAATCACTCTGAATAAAAATGACATAGCAGAACGTTTTTGCTCACGCAGAATTTCACTTGATAATAGAGCTAACCATATGAAAAGTAGGTGAGGATGATAAAAAAACAGATTTTGCTAGTCGTAGGCGTTACGTGTTTATTATTTGTGCTAATTTTTTATAAGACTATTTTTCAAGAAGGAAATCCGATACCCTTAGCAGTGGGGATGGCAAAAATGAAAACAGGAAATGAAAAGGTAGTTCAAGTTTCAGATAAACCAGAGAAGTATTTAATTCACTCCGATGATTACCTATCGTTTATTAAAGAAATGGATAAAAAAGGTGATACGTTTCAATACCAGGAAGATGAATTATTTTATTTTGATCGAGAAGAAAAGCGAGCTTCTTTTGAACGAAAATCATACACCAATCGCTACATGATTATGGAACTAAAGTAAGACAGCGACTAATTAGCCGCTGTCTGTTTTTGCTCCAAAATCTTCAATTGTAACGTCAACATGATAATCAATAGTAGAGTTTGAAAAAATAGTATCCCATTCTTTTCGATGTTTCTTCCAAAATGCAGGGTGGTTGATTCGTACATACTCTCTAAATTCAGGTGCATCTGCTTCATAATCAGATTGGAGCTTGTTAAGTATTTTGTTTGTATCTGATTGGATAATGTTCTCTACATTTTTTTCAATATGGTTAATAAAAGAAGGAGATAGCTTTTGGTCAGTAGCATCCCAATCTTTAGATAACCGTCCTGATGTCTTTTTCTAATTTTGAAACACGTTGTACTAAAAAGCTTTGGTCCGTTTTTAACTTAGCTCATATTTCTCCCAATGATAAGGTGGGAAGAATTTTATTGGTCCGATACCTATTTTCAACTAAATCATAAATGACATTGACCGGTGGAGTATCCATTCCTTTAATCGTTAAAATAGCCTTTGCTTGGCCATTTGTAACAAAAACAAGGCAGCTTCTGCGAATTTCATTATCCCTAGCAAGCTGATCCATTAGAGAGTCTAACTTGAAGGTCTTCCCAGCTGTTTCACTAAATACTAAAATACGCTGATGCTGACTGAATAAAGGGTCTTGCTTCAATGCAATGTTCCTTGTAATTTCATGTACTGTGGGTCCTTTTGTTACAATGTTTTTATACGGTGAAGATGAGGAAGAAGATACCCCACCACGGTCTGGAGATATAAGAGTTTGATGAGTGAGCATAAGGTTATGCTGAGACGTCTTTTCTTTCACCGTGTCTAAGGAATCCATGCCAACGCCAATGACGAGTAAGAGTTGTTCAATGTTTCGGTGTCGAGAGCAACCCACTAATATGATTATCATCATGATGTCAGCTAAATATTTATTCATATTCTCCTCACTCGTTTCTTAATTAGCATAATTGATCCTAAAAAAAATGGAACTGCAAGAAATATAATTAAAAAAGCCCAGCTTAAAAGGTCAGCAAAAGCAATAACGTCTCCAGCCGTTTTAGGGAGGAGTGACCCTACTACAATAACAACCCCTCCTACTAATCCAACAGTCTGCCCAACAGGTGTTGGGAGGCGAAGTCCGGCTTCTCTTAACAATTCGATGGTCACTTCCATTACCATCGCTTCAATAAAAGGTGAAAATGGTACGTCTTCTCGCGTGGCTGCAATGGTAATGGCAAGCTCAGCGGGAAGCAGGCCTTGATGAAAAGAAACAAGGCTAATATAAATGGCTGAGAAAAAAGAGCGTAATGAAAATTGAAATATAGCGAAGAAGGCGTAAGAGAGAACCTGCCAACCATCTTTCGTAATAGTCATCGGGCGATTTCATAATCATGTCAATTGTTGTTGGTACTAATAGAGCAAAAGGTGAACCGTCTACAAAAATTGCAACTCTGCCTTCATTAATAGCAGCTAAGACGCGGTCAGGTCTTTCTGTATTTTGGACCTGTGGAAAAGGAGAATAAGAAGCTTCTTCGAGAAATTCTTCAATCATTCCAGAACCTTGAACATTATTAAGATTAATGTTTTGAAGTTTTTGGCGAACTTGATTAACGATATGAGGTTGACATTGCTTTTTATGAAAAACAATTGATGTTCGATGAAGCCGTTCTTCTCCAATGAAAACATCTTCGACTGTTAAGTTTGCATCACTTGCTCTTTGCCTTAATATGCCGATATTTTCTTCTAAGTTTTCAATTAACGCAACCTTTGGACCACGCACAACTTTTTCGGTCGTTGGTTCACTCCACGTACGCTGTTTAGCTATTGTCATATTTAAAGAAAAAGCCGTTGTACGATTATGAATAAATAATAAAGGTTCTCCTTTAAAAAAGCAGTGAGAGCTTGCTTGTACGTATAAACTTCACTGCTTTCAACAGTTGAGATAAAGGAATCCCAACGATCTAGCGTGTTGGCTGGTGATGAGGTTTTTGTTTGAATCATTTTTTCTGTTAATTGATTCAGCTTTTCGCTGTCTACAAGCCCTTGTAGATAAAGAATATAAACAAAATCAGTAGATGAAATCCATAGCTTTTTTGAAGCTATGTCACTGCTACCACCTGCTAATTCTAGAAATGTCTTAACAACGTACTCTGTGTCTCGTTGAAACGTTGAATTGAGCAAGTCTTCATCACCTTTACATTATTAGTAATATATTGAGTTCAGTAGTAAAAAACAGTACGATAAAAAAGAATATATATTAGTCTTTACGAGTTCAATAGGTGTTATGCTAACTAATCGAAAAAGGACGTGAAAACATGCTACATTCATTTAAACTTCAAACGAGTAATCGCGATGAGATGATTGATTTGACAAGTCAAGTGGAAACAGAAATTAAAAAGCATCAAGTGAAAAGCGGAGTAGTCACCGTATATTGTCCACATACGACCGCTGGTATTACAATTAATGAAAATGCAGATCCAGATGTAAAACGTGACATGATTAGAAGATTTGACGAGGTATATCCTTGGATTGATGAAAAAGATCAGCATTTTGAAGGGAATACAGCTGCCCATCTAAAGGCAAGTACAGTTGGTTCTTCGCAACAACTTATTATTGAGAATGGAAATTTATTATTAGGAACGTGGCAAGGGATTTATTTTTGTGAATTTGATGGCCCTAGAAACCGTACATGGTATATTAAAATTCAAGCAGATTAAAAGAAGAGGCTGGGATATAAGTAATTCAGCCAATGATAAACCTGAACGATTGAGAGTTCCTCATCTTTAATCGTCCAGGTTTTTTTGTTGATTGTGAAAACAATGTTGGAAACAGGGCGGAAAGCGAGTGGCCGTAGCGCAATGGAACGAACGTGTTGAGACAAATCAAAGAGATGGGAACAGCTAGTGTTCCTCTTTTTGAAAATTTGTTTTGTTATGTTCAACCCTCTTCTTTTAGCATGTCTTCTTTTTTTGATTTTTTGTTATAAAACAAAAGATAGATAATATATATGTTATATAACAGAAAAAGGGAGAGATCTTGTGTGGAGCAAATTACAATTAAACAAGAAACAGAACAAGAACAAAATGAAAAGACAAATTTTACGTGGGTAGATGAATATCCAACAGTATTAGATATTATTAATGAGTACTATAGTTTTTGCCGTTAAAAAAGCCAACGCAAGTTGGCTTTTTGTTATTTAACGAATTCTTTTTGCACCAATATAACGCTTGCTCCAATAGCTATCTTTTAATGAAGAAACTGAAACACCTTTTGAAGATGAGCTATGTAAAAATTGATTGTTTCCCATGTAGATACCGGCATGGGAAGCGCCTTTTTGGTATGTTTGGAAAAATACAATGTCCCCAGGCTGTAAGCTTGTAACTCGTGTCCCTTTTTTATAAATCTCTGCTACAGTTCGAGGTAAAGTAATGCCAGCGCCCTGCTTGAATGTATAACCAATAAAGCCACTGCAATCAAATCCTCTAGGAGTTGTTCCACCCCAGCGATATGGTACCCCTACATACTGCTTTCCTTTATTAATAACTTTTGAAGCATTAAATGTAGAAGTCTGTGAAGAAGTTTTTACTCCAAGCTTTGCATATGTGCTTTTTCCAACAACTCCATCGGCAGACAATCCATTTTTACGCTGAAATGATTTAACTGCATTTGATGTAGCTGGTCCAAAATAAGTTGTTGTATTGCCAGTGAAATAACCTTTTTTCTTTAAAAGCTGCTGTAATTGCTGAACATCCTGATTTCTCATTCCTTGCTTTAATGTTTGATCACCTAGCGCAGCTTGGCTGACTAAAGGGCTAGCAAATAAAAAGCTAGCGAGGGTAAAAACCGCCACAAATTTCTTCATAATGGGCCTCCATCAATTTTTCATCAATTTTCGTAAAATAATCATAACACCTTTCGACAGATGGAAACGTTACATTTTCATTACAAAATATGAAAAAAATGAAAATTAGAGTGAGCAGAATGATGTGTTTTGATTTTGAGAAATAGAAAAAAATTGAATATTTAGCTGTTAATAACTAAAACATATGAAAATGTAAGGACATTTAAAAATAATAATAGAAATCTGTTGTGAATTACTACACAAATACTTTGTAGTCATGTAGAATGTAAAAATAGAATACAGTGTCAATTGATTTGACTTTTGATGAGGTGAAAAGTAATGAAAAGAATAGGTGTATTAACAAGCGGCGGTGATTCTCCAGGAATGAATCCTGCGGTTCGTGCTGTTGTGCGTAAAGCGATTCATGAAGGAATGGAAGTTTACGGTATTTATCAAGGATATCAAGGGTTAATTGAAGGGAATATTCGAAAGCTTGAAGTTGGTGATGTTGGTGATATCATTCAACGCGGTGGAACAATGTTATATTCTGCAAGATGTCCAGAGTTTAAAACAGAAGAGGGACGCCGTAAAGGTAT
Organism: Priestia veravalensis; assembly: GCF_001457055.1. Classification (NCBI taxonomy): domain Bacteria; kingdom Bacillati; phylum Bacillota; class Bacilli; order Caryophanales; family Bacillaceae; genus Priestia; species Priestia veravalensis. Next base: position 15,834 of record NZ_KQ758675.1, read on the forward strand.
TGAAAACCTAAAGAAGCATGGTATTGAAGGTTTGGTTGTAATCGGTGGAGATGGATCTTACATGGGAGCTGTTAAGCTAACTGAGCTTGGTTTTCCATGTGTAGGTATTCCAGGAACAATCGATAATGACATTCCAGGAACAGACTTTACTCTAGGTTTCGATACAGCTTTACATACTGTTATCGATGCAATTGATAAAATTCGCGATACGGCTACTTCACATGAACGTTCTTTTATTATTGAAGTAATGGGACGTAATGCTGGAGATATTGCTCTATGGTCAGGGCTAGCTGGAGGAGCTGAAACAATCTTAATTCCTGAAGCGAAAGATGAGTTCCAAGAGATGGTAGATCGTTTAAAGAAAGGCCAAGAGCGTGGTAAGAAACATAGTATTATCGTTGTTGCTGAAGGTGTAGCTACAGGAAACGAAGTAGCAAAACAGCTTGAAGAAGCTGCTGGAATTGAAACTCGCGTTACGGTTCTAGGGCACATTCAGCGCGGTGGATCACCAACAGCACAAGATCGCGTGTTAGGAAGTCGTTTTGGTGGCCGCGCCGTTGAGTTATTAATGGAAGGTAAAGGCGGGCGTGCAATCGGTATCCGTAAAAATGAAATTGTTGATTATAATATTATGGAAATCCTAGGTGAACCTCATCATATTGATGAGCGTATGTATCAACTATCAAAAGAATTATCAATCTAAACGATATAAAGGCGAGACTTCTTATAGAGGAGTTTCGTCTTTTTTTAGTTTCAAACCAGTACCTTCACAATGCTTACACTTTTTTGTGTAGAATATGCCAGGAATAATCATTACTTTCCCAAGCCCTTTGCAAAAGGTACATATCAGCTCAAACCCCATAATGCCATCATTCCTTTTATTTAGTATAGCATTTCTGTTTATTAGTATAACACAAAAGCGTAAATATTTTTAGAAAATTTAATTTTTATATCGCTTTCTTCAATGGAATAAAAAATAGTAGAGCTGTTATAATTGATAGAAAAGGAGTGAAGGACATGTTTAAGCGAATTTTATTAGCTTCAGATGGGTCTGAACACGCTGCTAGAGCAGCTGAAAAAGCGGTTGCTTTAGCAAGATTAACTGATCGAAGCTTTGTTCAAGTGATATATGCAGTAGAAGGAGATAGTAGGTTAAACACGCTTGGAAAAGATGAAGCAAGAGAAAAGCGTATCCAAACAACACAAGAAGTTTTAGAGAAATCTGATATAGAGTATGAAATTACGTTTATTCATGGAGATGCTGCTAAAACAATTATTCAATTTGCTAACAACAATCGCTTTGATGTTGTAGTAGTTGGAAGCCGAGGCTTAAATCCAGTAAAAGAAATGTTTTTGGGGAGCGTGAGCCATAAAATTGCTCAACATGTGAAGATACCCGTATTGATTGTAAAGTAGGAGAGAGCGCCAATGAATATGCAAGTTGAAGAGTTAAAGAAACGAATTGGAGAGGCAAGTCGGATCTGTGTCTTTACGGGAGCGGGAATAAGTACAGAGTCGGGCATACCTGATTTTCGCTCGCAAAACGGATTGTATCGAAAAAACCTAGAATTTTCAGATGTGATTTCTACTTCTTTTTATCAGAACAATCCGGTACTTTTTTGGGAGCTATTTAAAGAGATTTTTCGTGTGAAGCTGCTTGATGAATATGAACCTAACTCAGGTCATTACTTTATAGCAGAATTAGAAGAAGAAAAGACCGTGCATGTGATTACACAAAATATTGACGGCTTGCATCAGAAAGCAGGAAGCACGAATGTATATGAAATTCACGGAACAATTAAGCGAGCACATTGTCAAAAATGTGGAAGTGAGTTTGGGTTAAATTTTCTAACCAAAGTTGAATTACCGAGCTGTACGTCGTGTGAAGAGGCACTAAAGCCCAATGTAGTTTTATTTGGAGATTCAATTCACTGGTTTGAAGAAGCTGTAGAGGCAGCTTTACAAAGTGATTTATTTATTGTCATGGGTTCATCTTTGCAGGTAACACCCATTAATCAAATTCCTTTATTAGTTAGAAAACATGGTCAGGTACCAATGGTCATTATTAATAAAGAGCCAACTTACTATGATTATGTGTTTGATAATCAAATACACCTCCCAATCGGTGAAGTTGTAACGGCTTTAAAGAGTGGGAAGTGAAAAAGCACGCTACGGGCAGCGTGCTTTTTTTAAACTTCAAAATAGATAGCGAAGCAGAACACAGAAATGACCAGAAAAAACGCTGAATGCAACTTGCTTTCTTTAAACGTCAAAACAGCTTCAATAAATAAAAATAAACTTAGCATTAATTGAATGTATGGTAAATAAGCAATATAGTTGGTAGAATCGCTGTTCTGAAAAGCGATTATTCCGTATACCACAGCTCCGATTAAAAAGGCATATTTTAATAGTTGTAATCCTTTAACTAACATCTTTGTGAGGTTCCTCCTTATTTAAAACCTAGGTCACATGATTATAACATATATTATATAGATGTAGACAACTAAAGTGACGCGATATGTTTGACCACGGTCTATCTTTCATGAACTCAAAAGGATATGAACCACTTCTGAATACTGAATGAAAAATTTTTTATTTCTGATTTTTCAAATTCCTTGTTGACAGACTAAGAAAGTAGGTGTAATATTTTCCCTAGTTAATTAATTGAATATTCTTATCTCGAGAGGCGGAGGGACTGGCCCTGTGAAGCCTCGGCAACAGACTGTTAAAGTACTGTGCCAATTCCAGTAGCAATTTGCTTGAAGATAGGAGAAGAACCAATAACGACTATTAACCTCTTCTTATCTTTAAGAAGAGGTTTTTTATTTTGAACAGAAAGAGGGAATAGAACCATGACAAAGACATTAGTGAAAGCTCCATTTAAAGCTGATCATGTAGGGAGCTTTTTAAGAACAACTCCTCTCAAAGAAGCAAGAGAAGCCTATACAAATGGTCAGATCAGTAAAACGACTTTAAAATCTGTAGAGGACCAGGAGATTGAAAAGCTTGTCCAAAAACAAATCGAAGTGGGACTTAAATCTATCACTGACGGAGAATTTAGACGTGCATGGTGGCACTTAGATTTCTTATCAGGTCTAGATGGTGTAGAAGAGTTTGAAACGGAGTATATTAGTCAATTTAAAGGTGCCAAAACAAAAAATAAAGCAATCAAGGTAGTTGGTAAAGTAGATTTCAACCATCATTATATGCTGGAACATTTTACATTTTTAAAAGAAGCTGTTGAACAATATGGTGATGGAAGCCAAGTTGCTAAGTTTGCTATTCCAAGTCCCAACATGTTATTCACTCGAATTCAAGAGGATACTTACTACAATGGGGATAGAGAACAGTTTTATCATGACACGGTAGTTGCTTATCAAAAAGCAATTCAAGCTTTTTATGATGCAGGCTGCCGCTACTTACAGTTAGATGATACTTCATGGATTGATTTTGTTTCTGAAGAACGTATAGATGCAGTTGTTGAGAAGCTGGGTATGGATGTAAAAGATATTATTGATACGAGAGTCAACTGCTTAAACGATGCGATTTCTAAAAAGCCGGAGGATATGGTCATTACGATGCACATTTGTCGTGGAAACTTTAGATCTACGTATATTACCAGTGGTGGCTACGATACTATTTCAGACGCAATTTTTGCTAACTTGCATGTAGATGGGCTTTTCCTTGAATATGATGATAATCGTTCAGGAGATTTTGAGCCATTAAAAAGTTTTACACGTAACAACCAAACAGTTGTATTAGGACTAGTAACATCTAAATTTCCTACATTAGAAGATGCAGAGGTCATTAAACAAAGAGTTAAAGAAGCGAGTGCATCTATTCCTCTAGAAAACTTGTCACTGAGTCCACAATGCGGGTTTGCAAGTACGGAAGAAGGAAACGAACTAACAGAAGAAGAGCAATGGAATAAAATTAGTCACGTCATTAAAATTGCTCAAGATATTTGGGGCGCTAACTGAAGAATAAGAGTTGTTTCTTAATTTTACATAAGAATCCAATTAGATCTTTCTTTTCGTTGTAGTAAAATTGGAAAAAGCTGCGTCTATAAATGATGCAGCTTTTTTTGTGTATTGATAGCGTAACTGCAAATTATCTACAGGTAACATAATATTTATTGGGTAAGATAGCGAACTGTCACGCTAAAGAAACGAAAGATTCTTGATAGATGTATTTATCTTGCAGAATGCTTAAGTTTCAGAGTTGACTCGCAATTGCCTTAAAGGTATTGTATACACACCAAATGTCGAATAGTTTATTTCTTCATATAATAAAAATAATCAGTGATAAGTAGTTTAAGGAACTCATACTGTAATAATAAGTGAAAATTCTGTCATTATTGAAATGTAAAAGCTGAATATGTGAAAGGAATGTTCTTATTGGGAATCAGGAGTAGACTAGGGTTGTTTTTGTTAGGCATTTGTTTAAACGCAATTGCATTCGTTAGTCTTATCATGGAATTGAGTTTAGTTCCCATTCACGCAAGAAACGCAGGTGATTACCTAACAGTATTTTTAAGTGAGATGCATATTTTTCTCTTTTTGATAGGCGTGATATGTGTTATTGTAAGCTTTTATATGCCTGTGAACAGTAAAAAATAGAAGTGTCTTTTATAAAAGGTGTAAAGTATTTATACTTAAGATTCGTGTTAGAACACTGGCTAAAAGGTTTGACGACACAGTTTTTTACATTTAAAATAAAAAGACATAACTATTTAGCAATAAAAAATGTTTTAAACTTTTAATCACTTAGGAGGTGACTCCTTACTCGTACTATTACGAGCTAAGGAACTTGATTGGACATATTTAACTTGATTTTATTAGCGGTACTGATTGCATTAACTGCCTTTTTCGTTGCTACAGAATTTGCAATTATTCGAATTCGTAGCTCTAGAATCGATCAATTAGTGGTGGAAGGGAGCAAAAATGCAAAAGCTGCGAAGCAAGTTATTACCAACCTAGATGAATATTTATCCGCTTGCCAGCTGGGAATTACAATTACAGCATTAGGCCTTGGGTGGTTAGGTGAGCCTACTGTAGCTCATATGCTTGAACCACTTTTTGAGCAACTTGGTATTGAAGGAGGGTTATCTACCATCATTTCAGTTGCTATCGCGTTTGCTGTCGTTACGTTTCTACATGTGGTAGTTGGAGAGCTAGCTCCTAAAACGTTTGCTATTCAAAAAGCTGAAGCGGTGACTCTATTATTTGTAAAGCCGCTAATATTCTTTTATAAAATCATGTATCCTTTCATCTGGGTACTTAATGGCTCAGCTCGCTTGCTAACAGGTTTATTTGGACTAAAATTAGCATCAGAGCATGAATTAGCACATAGTCAAGAAGAGCTTCGCATCTTATTATCAGAAAGCTATAAAAGCGGTGAAATTAATCAATCAGAATTTAAATATGTCAGTAAAATCTTTGACTTTGATGACCGAGTGGCAAAAGAGATTATGGTACCACGAACAGAAGTGGTCTCAATTGATCAAGAAGATACGATTGAATATATTTTAGATATGGCAAAAGAAGAGCGATTCACTCGCTATCCTATTATTGATGGCGATAAAGACCATATTGTTGGTTTGCTAAACATGAAGGAAATCTTAACTGAGCTTGTTATGAAAGATGTGCAGTCAATTCATTTAAAAGATTATATTCGTCCAATTATTCAAGTGGTTGAAACGGTCTCTATTCACGATCTACTGCTAAAAATGCAGCGTGAACGCATTCAAATGGCGATTTTAGTTGATGAATATGGTGGTACAGCTGGTATTGTAACAATTGAAGATATTTTAGAAGAAATCGTTGGTGAAATTCGTGATGAATTTGATACGGATGAAAAGCCTCTCATTCAAAAGGTGAAAGATTATCATTACATTGTGGATGGTAAAGTGCTTGTAAGTCAAATTAATGAGCTGCTTGGCATTCAAATTGATGATACAGAAATCGATACGATTGGTGGCTGGGTATTAACAGAAAAATATGATGTAAAGCAACAGGATATTATTGCGTTTGAACAGTATGATTTTAAAGTGAAGGCAATGGAAAATCATCATATTCAATACGTGGAAGTCATCAAGCGACGTCAGGTAACCGAAGTTGTTTCAGAACCAATGCCAATCCCTGAAGTCGATCCTTCACAGGCGCTATCTTCATAAAGAGGCTGGGACATAAGTAATTCAGCCAATGATAAACCTGACCGATTGAGAGTTCATAACTTTTAATCGGTCAGGTTTTTTGGTTGATTGTGAAAACAATGTTGGAGACAGGGTGGAATGGAGCGTAGGACACTCGACTCCTGCGGGAAAGAGAGGGAAAACTGAGATCCCGCAGCGCAGCGAGGAAGCTCAGGTTCCTCCCCGCGGAAAGCGAGTGGCCGTAGCGCAATGGAACGAACGTGTTCAGACAAACCAAAAAGATTGGAACAGCTATTGTTCGTCTCTTAGAAGCAATCATTTTGTTATGTCCCAAACTCTTTTGGTATAAACTATTCTCTAAAATTAGTAGTATAGGTGATTATTACCGCTATTAATCTGTCAAAAAATTTGCTTTAATATGATTATGAAAACTTTATTAAAATTCTCATCAATTACAATGTTGTCTGTCACTCTTGTTTTTGGATTAAATCATACTGCTCAAGCATCTACAGTACATACTGTTCAATCAGGAGATACTATGTGGAAAATTGCAGTGAAATACCAGGTAGGTGTTCAAGAAATTATTGATGCAAACCCAAGTATTTCGAACCACAATGTAATCTATCCTGGTCAAAAAATCAATGTGCCAAGCGTAAATACTACGGCTCAATCATTTGAAGAGCAGGTTGTAAAACTTGTGAACGAAGAGCGCGCAAAAGTAGGGGTAAAACCGTTGAAATCTAATTGGGAAGTAGCGCGAGTAGCTCGCTATAAATCTCAAGATATGATTGATAAAAACTACTTTAGCCATACTTCTCCTACATACGGAAGTCCTTTTACTATGCTGAAAAACTTTGGTATTTCCTATAAAACAGCAGGTGAAAACATTGCTGCTGGACAAGCGACACCAGAAGCCGTTGTGAAGTCATGGATGAACAGCGAAGGGCACAGAAAAAATATTTTATCCAGTAGCTTTACAGAAATTGGAGTAGGTTATGTTAAAGGCGGAAGCTACGGACATTATTGGACACAAATGTTTATCTCAAAATAAAATAGAAAGGAGAAAAGGTTGCTAATTTATTTAGCAACCCTTTTTTTATCCGCGAGACCTTTCTAATATATTTGTATCTTGTTTAATGATATCTTCAGATTGTTGCACTACAAGAGCACGAGTTGGAAAAGCAAAGTCAACTCCTTCTTCTTGTAAAATGTCCATAATTTTAAAGTTTATTTTTTCTTTTACCTCTAAATAGTCAGCATAAGCCGTTGTGTTAGAAAAGAAGTATAGCAGAACATCAAGGCTCGATTCGTTAAAGGTTTCAAAATTAACAATAATCGTTTCCTTATGAATATCTTCATCTTCCATCAGCATTTGCTTAATCCGCTCAACTGAGGTTTCCAGCTTTTCTTTAGGTGTATTATAATTCAATCCTAAATGAAATGATATTTGACGTTTCCCCATTTTAGCCCAGTTTACAATAGGCTCATTTGATAGGGTTGCATTGGGAACTGTTACAAGCGCTTGAGCAAACGTTCGCACCTTTGTGCTTCGAAATGTAATATCTTCAACCACGCCTTCAACGCTTGGTGTTTTAATCCAATCTCCAATTGTAAAAGGCTTTTCTGTAATAATAACAACTCCGCCAAAAAGGTTGCTAACCGTATCTTTAGCTGCAAGGGCAAATGCTAGCCCTCCGAGTCCTAAGCCGGCTACGAATCCATTAACGTTGAAGCCCCATTCTTCACCAATAATGGAAGCAGATAAAACGACAACGATAATGCGAATAAATTTCTCAACAAATGGAATAACAATACGGTCTACTTGAACATCAAAATTTTTGGAGAAAGTTGAGAAAAAGAGAGCCGTTGAATCCGCTAGGTTGTAAAGTCCCCACCCTGCGAGAATAATAAAAGCAGAACGTATAATCTGGCTTTCACGCTCAGCCGTTAAAAGTTCAAACGGTAGATAAGGGAGCGCAAGCTGAATACCAATGATTACAAAAATCCACCTCATTGGCTTTTCAAATGCTTCTAAAATACTTGTGATAAGGTCAATTTTTTTATTCTTAACAAACCCGATAATAAATTTAAATAAATAAGTTGTAAACAGTTTACGCAGCACAAGGAAAATTAAAAAAATCCCAACTGCTAAACCAATATTTTTCCAACCATCAACAGATGATAGTGAGTCAACAAAGTCCATATAAACCTCCTAATACGCAAACAATCTTGTATCTACTAAAATAGCATAACTTCACGGTTAAAGCTATAAAAGTCCATGCTGTACATTTATTCAGAAATATTTTTAAATAAAGCTTATCATGAAGGACTTTACTATGTACTTATTTTAGTAAATAAAATAAGCAAATCTTTTAATGATGTAGCGGCGGGGCCGGATTTATTGGTGAATATAGTGATACATGTAGTTTACCCTCATCAGTCAGTGAAGCAAAGAAAATATCAGAGAGATTTTCAATATCTCGTGTTTTTAACTCGCTTAATAACCATTCTTTTGTCTGGTTGCAGTAAGTTAATACTTCCTCGTATATCTTTCCTTCAATAATTAAGGGATAAGCAAGATCTAATTGGTTATTTGCAATTTGCAAATCATCACGCGTCAAAAATTCTTTGGACGCTTTTTTTTGAACGGTTAATTGCCCGTTGGATTCAATAACAGCGATTTTAACAACACTGATATCAAAGACGTTACTTTGGCGAAGCATATATAAAATATTATCAATTGAGTATCGAATGCGCTTAAGATTCTCAATTAAAAATGCACCATCTTTAATGACAACAATTGGTTCAAATGTAATCTTTTTTCCAAATGAGCGCGAGTGAATCTTAAAGTAAGCAATAATTTTCTGGAAAATGGCAATCATAACAATTGCAATCGCTGTATGGATATGTTCAACTTTTGGGTCAGCAATATCTGCTCCTACAACAGCGCCAAGAGACATTAAAATAAGAAAGTCAAAGATGGGAAGCTCGCCGATTGAGCGTCTGCCCATAAACAGCGTCATAATAAGCAAGAGAGGTAAAATAGTAACAATTCTAGTCAATAGAATGAGGGAATCTTTTAATAAATCCATTGTAAAACTCCTTACTTTCTTAGGCTTTTCACTTAGTATGTATAAAAAAAGAGTTAATATGAATGAAAAAAGAAGCTCTGTATAAACAGGCTTCCATTAGTGATCTGTAAATAATAATTTCAAACCTAAAATGCCAAATACTGTACCTTGTATATACTTTAGTGATAACTGCACGTGACGGTTGTTTTTTGCACGCTTTCCAAGGTAAGAAGCGAAAAGTACTACAAGAGAAAAGACAACTAACGTTTCTAAAATGAAAATCATGCCGAAAGAGAACATCTGTAGGCCTACATAACCTAATGATGGGTTCACAAACTGAGGTAGAAATGTAATGAAGAATATAGCTACCTTTGGATTAGACAGATTGGTAAAAAAACCTTTTTTGAAAAATTGCGCTGTATTCATCTGAGTGGAAGTTAAAGATAAAGGCTCAGTTTTAGAACGAAATGACTGAATAGCTAAAAATAAAAGATAAAGCACGCCAACAATTTTTAAAATATTAAATGCTAATACGGACTGCTGAAAAATAATAGATAGCCCTCCAGCTGCCAAGAGCGTATGAATGAAAGTACCGGTAATGGAACCTAGTACTGTTTTCATTCCTGCTTTAACACCTGAGGTTAAGCTTTGAGTCAAAACAAATAGCATGTCTTGACCGGGAATTAATACAATTGTTAATGAAACAACTATGTAAGATAAAATCCAAGATAATGTCATGGTCACCCCTCCTGACATTGATTAAATCATGTCTTTATGACGATTCTCAAGAGTCTGTGCTAATGAAGTAATAAAGTAGTTTATTACTAAAGTAAAGGAATAAAACGACTTGACGAATTTGTCTGATATAAATATAATTTACTTCACTAACGTCGCATAAATATTGACTGAATTTTCTGTTTTCTTATTTTTCCGTTTGAGAAGAAAAATGAAGACACGTGAACAGAGGTAGTAATCATCCATTTTTTCACTATAACCTTTGGCGAGGGCGACAGAGACGGTTAAACCTTTACGGGACAGCTCTTCCTGCTATTTTTCGAATCCAAATGTGTGCGGATTTCCAC
>NZ_KQ758676.1:0-25860 GCF_001457055.1 Priestia veravalensis
AATTTAAGGAATGATTCTGTCGTTAATTTTTTCGTATAGTAATCTAATTTCAATGTTTTCACGTTATCTTCTAATAATTGAAGATTAATTGGTGAAAACCATTGTCCAAATGAAGTTTTTCGTGTAATCTTGTCCATAAGTTTGGTCCTTTATTAGTGGATTTGGACGGGTTACCACCATCTATTTCCATTATAAAGGACTTTTTGTTTGCCTAAAATAATAAAATTGAAGATTTTGAGTCTTTTTAATAGTTAATTTAAATTAATGCAACACTAGTGACTAAGTTTAAATAAACAAAGCTTTGCGCATCCGCAAAGCTTTGTTTATTTAAATCCTCGAAATCGATTAAATGAATTAAGAAGCATAATAGTAATGAACAGAGATAGAAGTAAAAGAGGAGCAGCAATCACAAGCGGTGCAAGCTTCATTAACGACAGTAGATAAAAGACAAAGGAAAAACAGAGAATTGCAATGCTGATGATCACTCCGATGAGCTTCATGTTTGGTCACCTCGCTTGCTTGTCATGCTTGAACTATATGAATCGAGGCACCAAAATATACTTTTTTTAAAAAAAATCATGAAAATATCAAAAAAGGGTTGTCAAAACTCGACATAATTTGCTATAGTAATAATCGTGAAGTTTATCACAAAACAAACATATACCCCTTTGTTTGACCGTGAAAAATTTCTCCCATCCCCTTGTTGTCTTAGGACAAACAAAAAAGACTTGGCATTTGCCAAGTCTTTTTTGTATTTTAACATCCTTTTTCTAAGCTTCTCCAAAACGTACCGTATTTCACTGGAACTTGTTCTACAAGGCGCTGAAGCTGAAGTTTTTTCAGTTCTCGCTCAGCTTGCTCAATGGATATATCGTAAACAACGGCTACTTCTTTTGCTGCGACAAATTGAAAATAAGCTAAAAACGATCGCAGAGGTGGAAGCGGATGAGGATTGATTTCTTCTTCTTCTAACATTTCATAAATGATGTGTACGTACGTTTCATATGAATAATGCCCAGAAATCTTAATTCCTTCTTCTTCAACTTTTTCATTGAAAAACACAAGGGTCGGAATATCGGTTATGTCCATTTCTGATGTAATCTTTAAATCGCATTGAAATGCTTTTGTAGCATGCTCAGCGTGTAAGTCTCGCACAAATTCTTCGACATCAAGTCCGATTTCTTCTGCACACTTGACAAGCACATCTTCTTTTTCAACGTTTTGTTTCTCTAAAAATAATGCTTCGCGAAGTTTTCGTAAAAAGCGAATGCCTTGCTTTTTTCCCTGTAAACCCGCAGCTTTAATTGCAATCGATGCTGCAAATGGTGTTGAAATTGGATTCTCAAGCCAAAGATTACCGTCACAAGACATGCCGGATCGACAAGCAGTTTGCTCCCATGTCTTGGCCATATCTTCAAACTTCTTTTTTGTACCAATGTTTAGCTTCTGCAAATTACTGGTTAAAACATGCTTAAGAGTAATCCAATTTCCATACTCAATCTGCAATTTTTTCAAGATAGGCTCTAGTGCCCAGCATTCCGGACAAAGTGGATCAACAAATACGTAAATTTCCAGTGGCTTCTGATTAGAACCCTGACAAAGGTGTCGCAATGATTGATGTTCGCTGTGTAAATTCTTCAATGTGAAAATCCTTTCTCATCGTTCTGTTCGTGTGAATTAACCATATGTTGAGCAGTCAGAATGAGCCGGTGATAAAGTTCATCTCGTAACGGACCTTCTAATCCAATTTCATCCATTGCCTCATGCATACAATGAAGCCATGCTTTTGCGCGAGCTGGCGTAATTTCAAAAGGCAAATGTCTTGCACGTAACATAGGGTGTCCATGTTCTTCTGTATATAAAGCCGGCCCGCCTAAATATTGTGTTAAAAATTGTTTTTGCTTTCGTGTTGTTTCCGTTAAATCTATTGGAAAGATAGGGGCTAAATCTGGATGACTAGCTACCCTGTTATAAAAAGCATCAACAAGTTTGGAAATCGTATGTTCACCGCCCAATAGTTCGTAGGGAGATTTGACTTTTTCTTTCATGTTGATAACTCCTTTATCCTAGAAATGTACTCCATCAAGTGTGGTGGAGTAGTACCATCGTTTTTCTTAATTTTAGCAGTGTACCTTATTTATCTCAAACTATCCGCTTCAAACAGAAAAGGTGATAGGGTAGCTAGATAAAGAAATAAGTGAAAAAATAGCAGGGTTTATAGAAAAAACTTTCCGTCACATACCCTTTCCGAAAATGATGAGTTATTTTCTACGCATTATAGGTAGACGTAATTTTAGCAACATAATTTTGTGTTTCTTTAAAAGGAGGGATACCACCGTATTTATCGACGTTTCCTGGCCCGGCATTATAAGCAGCAAGAGCAAGCTTAACGTTCCCGTTATATTTATCGAGCATTTGTCGTAAATACTTTGCGCCTCCTAAAATGTTCTCGCGTGGGTTAAGGGCATTTTGAACGCCAAGGTAGTTAGCCGTTGCGGGCATGAGCTGCATTAATCCTAGTGCCCCTGCATAGCTTTTGGCGTTAGGGTTAAAATTAGATTCTTGTTTAATCACAGCTGAAATTAACTTAGGGTCTAAATCATATTTCGAAGCCGCTTCATTAATCAGATCATCAAAGCGTGAGCCAATGATTGTTGATGTAGGCGAACTGCTTTTTTGAACCGATGTATTCAAATAAGGAGCCGCATTGGTTTGTAAGGGCAGCGCATTAGATCTAGAAGTGAGCTGAGCTGTTTGCTCATTAGCGTTTTTCTCTTCAGATATATATTGTGCCAAAATGTTTGCAAATATCGACGGAGTTAAAAGTGTTGCAGGTGAAGCTGTCGGTCGATTTGCCGTAAATGTTTGCAAGGTCTGTAGCTGTAACCACGTTTGATAAGCTTGAACATCCATTGATTTATTCCTCACTTAATAATTGATATTTGCGATCATAAAAACGTTTGATTTTATTCGCTGTGTTACGCTTAGGGATACTAAAGTCTTGAAGTAAGCTCTCGAATGCAAGAAGTCCTTGTGTTTCATCTTGAACTTCATACTCAATTTCTACATCATCAGTATCCAAATAAAAGCTATGGTCAAATACAAGTAAACCGCTTTTGTATTCAATTTCTGCTCGGTATGTTTTAAGTGTGCCAAAGTAAGCTAAGCGTGATGAAGATATGCCAAGTCTTTGGAGAGCTGCTGTCATTTCAGTTGGAAAATTCTTTGTTTCAGTCATTAGTTCTTGTGCTTCAGATTCTGTAAGATCTATGTGCGTTTCCAATAAGCCATGCTCATGGGGCTGTTTTAAAGTTAAAACAAACTTTCCATTTTTGTTTCGAATTCGTAAAGCTGCCCCTGCGCTTTTTAGCTGAAAGTCATTTGTATCAAAGTAATGATTTTCCTGCATGATAAAGTCGCGATCCGTTAGTTGGAAATAAGCTAGTAACTTTTTAAATTCATTCTTATTTACTAAGTTTTTAAATTCAATTTCAATTTCTTGTTTCATGCTACATAAGCTCCTTTATGCTGTATCTGTAAGGATGTATAATAAGGTGTTTTATAATGTTTAGCATAGGTATGTTCCTCTTTATGAGATGCAAAACAGATGCATCACTGTCATAAGATTTCATTTATAATCTATCATAAAATGGTTAATTTGTATCGTTAATATCTCGAATCGATAGGCGTTCTGTAAAAGGGATGGAACAGAAAGTAATAGAAAACCCGAATAGATTTCGTTTCGCTTTATTAAACCACGTTTGAATGTGTTAAAATAAGAACGAATTGTATAGTTGGAAGGAGTATATATATGCAAAATCGAATCGAAATCACAACCTGTGTGATGAAGAAAGATGAACTACATTTAAAGGCAGAGGCTATTGAACAACAAATCGAGCAGATTGAAGATATGAAGCAAGTGCTTGCTGATTCTGACAATATGTCATTTGTATACATTGTGGAAGTCAACGAGCAGTTTATGTATGTTGGACTAAGTGACAATATGTGGCCACATTTAAAGAACGTTTTACAAGATGATAAAAAGGTGTTCTTAGAAGTTAATAAGCAAGTCGTTGAGCTAACGGCTATGAAAGAAGAGTTAACAGACTTAATCAGCAACATTGAAGGAAATGTAAACTACGGAGATGATATGGTAGCAAGAGTAGAAGAAATTTTCTTAGATAAAAAAAGCAGATAACAAGGTGAGGGGGATAGCAATGGTAAGGCATTGGGACTTATTTTTAGCACCGTATAAACAAGCGGTAGAAGAACTTAAAGTAAAGTTAAAAGGCATGCGCTCTCAATACGATATGAGATCTACGCACTCTCCAATTGAGTTTGTGACGGGCCGAGTGAAACCCATTGCTAGTATTTTAGATAAAGCGGCAAGAAAAAACATTTCTTTAGAGCGTTTAGAGGAAGAGATGCAGGACATTGCAGGTCTGCGCATGATGTGTCAATTCACAGATGATATTAAAGCAGTAGTTGAAATTCTGAGGCAGCGCACGGACTTTAAAGTAGTAGAAGAGCGAGACTATATTACTCATCAAAAAGAAAGTGGATATCGCTCCTATCATATGGTGATTTGCTATCCTGTTCAGACCATACACGGAGAAAAGCAAATTTTAGCAGAAATCCAAATTCGTACGTTAGCGATGAATTTTTGGGCCACGATTGAACATTCTTTAAACTATAAATACAGTGGCAATTTCCCTCAAGAGATAAAAGAACGACTTCAGCGAGCATCAGAAGCAGCTTTTCAACTAGATGAAGAGATGTCAAAGATTCGAGGGGAAATACAAGAAGCTCAGGTTTTCTTTTCGCGTAAAAAAGAAGTAGAGAATACAGAAAATGAATAAAGAATAAAAAGTCAAATCAGGTTTTTCAACACAGATAGGGGGGAAGAAGGTGAGTAATATCAAGTTTGCTATTACGTCCAGGGGCGATCGAGTTTCAAATACATTAATGGAAAGAATGAAAACATACTTATTAGATTTTCACTTAGAGCACGACGAAGATGAACCAGACATTGTCATTTCAGTGGGTGGAGACGGCACGCTATTGTATGCTTTTCACCATTATCAGCACCGGTTAGACAAAACGGCTTTTGTTGGAGTACATACAGGACATTTAGGCTTTTATGCAGACTGGACACCGGATGAAATTGAGAAGTTAGTCATTGCTATTGCGAAAACACCTTATCAAGTTGTTGAATATCCGCTACTTGAAGTTATTATTCGTTACACAACCGGAGAAAAGGAAGCTCGTTCTTTGGCGCTCAATGAGTGCACGGTCAAAAGTGTTGAAGGCTCACTTGTGATGGATGTTGAAATTAAGGGACAGCAGTTTGAAACATTCCGAGGCGATGGATTATGTATATCAACTCCATCGGGAAGTACGGCTTACAATAAGTCCCTTGGAGGTGCTATTTTACATCCGTCACTGCATGCGATTCAGATTGCTGAAATGGCATCTATTAATAATCGTGTGTTTCGTACAATTGGATCTCCGCTCGTGTTACCAGGGCATCATACGGCTTTATTAAAGCCTGTTAATTACGCAGATTTTCAAATCACCATCGATCATTTAACGTTGTTACATCAAAATGTTAAGTCTATTCAGTGTCGAGTTGCGAATGAAAAGATTCGTTTCGCGCGCTTCCGAGCTTTTCCGTTTTGGCAGCGAGTAAGAGATTCATTTGTATCTGATTAAGTGGAGAGATATGATATGCACAAGCTATTTACATTAAGTTGGCACGTAACAGATTCATTTAGCGGTTCTTTATTACGCGACTTTCTAAAAAGGCATCATATATCTCGAGCAGCATTAACGGATATCAAGTTTAAGGGTGGTTGTATTGAAGTAAATGGTGAGAAAGTAAATGTTCGACATATACTCACTATCGGAGACTTTGTGAAAGTGACGTTTCCACCTGAATATCCAAGTGAAAATCTTCATAAATCACCTCTACCGTTAGATGTGATTTATGAAGATGACTACTTGCTAGTCATTAATAAATCCGCTGGTATGCCTAGTATTCCAACGCGAGAGCACCTGAATGATTCGCTAAGCAATGCGCTGCTGTTTTACTATGAGCAAAACGGTATTGCTTCTACGGTTCACTTAGTGAATAGACTCGATCGCGATACTTCAGGTTTATTAGTAGTTGCTAAATACCGCCATGTTCATTTCTTATTTTCTCAAGCTCAAGAGCAAAGAGCGATTAAGCGTACATATCGTGCGCTTGTTCATGGAACTCTTTCAAAAAAAGAGGGAGTAATTGACGCCCCAATTGGAAGAAAGAACGATAGTATTATTGAAAGAATGGTACGCTCAGACGGTCAGCATGCCGTTACGCATTACAAAGTGATACAAGAATACGATGGGTTCTCTGAAGTAGACTTGAAGCTGGATACAGGGCGTACGCATCAGATTCGCGTTCATATGGAGTATTTGGGAAGTCCTTTACTAGGTGACTCTCTATACGGTGGGAACAGAGAGAAGATAAGCAGACAGGCGCTACATAGCTATAAGCTCACGTTCTTTCACCCTATTTTGCAACGTGAACTGGCATTTCAATCACCGCTTCCTGAGGATATGCAGCGTTTAGTTCAACAAAACAGAGGGTAAATACGATAAGAGCACTACTCGCGAGTAGTGCTCTTATGCTATTCTTTAAACTTTTCAGCCACATAAGGCATGGAAGAGGGAACAGAAACAAGCTCTTTTTCAGGGTAGCGAAACGCAGTTAATTTGCCACCAAATACTGCTCCTGTATCAATGTTGATTGTATTGTTACGTAGCTTAGGAGATTTAATCGGTGTGTGCCCGTAAACAATCAATGGTGTCCCATTGTAGTGTTTAGCCCAGTCATTGCGCACAGGTGAACCATCTGGGTGTGTTTCTCCAGTAATGTCTCCATATAAAACGAATGTTTTTACTTTTTTGTCGTTTCGTCCGATATAGTCTGCCCGCATTCCAGCGTGTGCAATAACAAGCTGTTCTTGTTTTAAGTGAACATAAAGAGGGGCATTCTCATAAAGTTCCATGAACTTATGTTTGATTTCTTGCTGCTGTGCTTGGGAGAGGTCATTATATTCAGCTACGGTTGTTTCTAACCCATGCTTAATTTGGACCTTATTTCCTTTGAAAAATCGATAAAGCTTATTGCAGTGGTTTCCAGGACAGTAATACGCTTTTTTTTGTTTGACGACAAGATTCCAAACAAGCTCGATTACTTTTAAGGAGTGAGGTCCTCGGTCCATCAAGTCTCCTACAAAGGCTAAATGCCTCTTTTCTGGATGGATAGGGTAGGTAGAGGTCCAGCTATAGCCCAGTTTAGTTGTTAATTCTACAAGCTCATCGTAGCAGCCATGAATATCTCCAATTATGTCTAGCTTCACATTTCTTCACGCTCTTTTCCAATGAATTTCGTATCGTTTGAAAAATAAACCTTTTAGGGTGTAGAAATTTCATTCTATATTGTGCAAACTATCGATAAGATTTATCACATAA
The DNA here is from genome assembly GCF_001457055.1 of Priestia veravalensis. Taxonomy (NCBI): domain Bacteria; kingdom Bacillati; phylum Bacillota; class Bacilli; order Caryophanales; family Bacillaceae; genus Priestia; species Priestia veravalensis. The sequence goes on from NZ_KQ758676.1 coordinate 7,516, forward strand.
TAATTAGATAAACAGAAGTTTTTAAAATTTTACTACGAGTTATGAGTTGAAATCTAGTTCATTTCATAATAAAGTAAGAGAAGTTTTGTTCTGAGAGGAGGAAATGTTTATGACTGAATCAATGGAAAGAGAAGAGCAAAAGAGACTTCAGGAGCAATTAATTAACTTGCTCAAAGAAAATGAAATTGATGCGTTTCGAGAAGAATTTCTAGATATGCACCCATATGATCAAGGCCAGTTTTTTGAAGAGCTAGACGAAGATTTGCGATTTGCGCTCTATGAAATGCTTTCACCAGAAGAAATGGCTAATATTTTCGAACAAGTAGAAGTACCGGAAGAAGACTATCAAGATTTACTTTCAGAGATGCATCCAATGTTTGCTGCTGATATGCTAGCTGAGATGTCAACGGATGACGCCGTTGACGTTTTAAACGAACTAGATAAAGAGCAAGTAGCGAGCTATTTAACCATTATGGATGAAGAAGCAGCGGATGAAATTAAAGAACTGCTTCACTATGAAGAGTACACGGCCGGTAGTATCATGACCACAGAATTTATCGCTATTAAAGCAAACCAAACGGTTCGCTCTGCGATGCAAATTTTAAGGAGAGAAGCTCCCGGAGCTGAAACGATTTATTATACGTTTGTTGTGGACGAACAAAAGCATTTGGTAGGCGTTATTTCGTTAAGAGACTTAATTGTTGCAGATGAAGAAACGATGATTAGTGATGTTATGAGTGAACGTGTTGTAGCGGTTTCTGTTGCGGAAGACCAAGAAGAAGTTGCTCGAATTATGAGGGACTATAATTTCCTGGCATTACCGGTAGTAGACTTTCAGCAGCACCTTCTCGGAATCATTACCGTCGATGATGTAATTGATGTAATGGACGAAGAAGCATCTGACGATTATTCCAAACTTGCGGGTATTAGCGACGTGGACGATACGGCGGGGAACAGTCCGTTCGGCGCAGCTAAAAAGCGATTGCCTTGGCTGATTATTCTTCTGTTCTTAGGGATGATGACGGCAAGCTTAATTGGCCGCTTTGAAGACACATTAAACCAAGTAGCCATCTTAGCAATCTTTATTCCTCTGATTGGTGGGATGGCTGGAAACACGGGTACTCAAGCATTAGCGGTAGCTGTTCGTGGTATCGCAACAGGGGAAATTCAGGAAGAAGGAAAGCTAAAGCTACTCGTTCGAGAAGCTTTAACAGGTGTCATTACAGGAGGTTCCTGTGGTATTGCCGTAACGCTAGTTGTATATGTATGGCAAGGTGATTTTATTCTTGGAGCGTTAGTTGGTATTTCTGTATTTGCTACGCTGATTGTTGCAACGTTAACAGGCGCATTTATTCCGCTATTTATGCATCGTTTGAAGATTGACCCTGCGGTAGCATCTGGACCGTTTATTACGACGATTAATGATCTTATTAGTATTTTAATTTATTTCGGATTAGCGACAACTTTTATGAGTTATTTAAAATAGAGTTGTTGACAGATTGAGCATTCCCTTTTATGCTTGACATTTAAATTTAACACTAGCTTAATATACATTTATTATACTAAGCAAGTGAAGGAAAAGGAGGGAAAAGTAGATGGAACATCATGCATCCGTGACCTCTCTTGTCATCGTAATTACGGTCGCTTTTTTAACACCAATTCTACTTCATCGCTTTAAACTCAACGTTATCCCTGTCGTAGTAGCTGAAATTATTATGGGGTTAATTATCGGGAAAAGTGGATTTGATTTAGTTCAACAAGATATGTGGTTAGAGACGTTGTCTACCCTCGGATTTATCTTTTTAATGTTTTTAAGCGGGCTAGAAATTGATTTTTCTGCATTTGCAGGTGGACAAAAAAAGGAAAAGACGAAATCTGGTAAAACGATTCCGAACTCGTTTGCTGTATCAACCATTGTATTTCTTGCTATTTTTGCTGTTTCCTTGTTATTATCCTATATTTTTGTCTGGACAGGATTTATTGACAATGCGTTTCTAATGACGCTTATTATTTCAACCATTTCACTTGGAGTTGTTGTTCCAACCTTAAAGGATGCCCAAATTATGAAAAAGTCCATTGGGCAAACAATCCTACTAATTGCTGTTATTGCAGACCTTGTGACGATGATTCTTCTTGCTGTTTTTGCATCAATTTATGCAGAATCGGGAGGAGGAAACACATGGCTACTGCTTATTCTATTTGCTGCCGGTGTTCTATTCTACTTTATCGGTAAGCAGTTTAAGCATCGTTCCTTCCTTGAAACGATGTCTAAAGGAACGGTTCAGATTGATACGCGAGCAGTATTTGCGCTTATTATTATCCTAGTGGGACTTTCTGAATCAATTGGAGCGGAAAATATCTTAGGAGCGTTTTTAGCCGGCGTACTTGTATCACTGCTTGCTCCAGATAAGAATCTTGTGCATAAACTAGATTCCTTCGGATATGGCTTTTTAATCCCTATCTTTTTCGTAATGGTTGGGGTAGACCTTGATGTTTGGTCGCTGTTTGGAGATTCAAAAGTACTTATTCTAATGCCTTTATTGCTTTTAGCTTTATTGTTATCAAAGCTATTACCAGTAATGATTATGCGCATTTGGTACGATACAAAAACAGTGTTAGCATCAGGCTTTTTATTAACATCAACGCTTTCACTTGTTATTGCAGCAGCTACGGTTGGTGAAAATATTGGTGTCATTGATTCACAGATGTCAGGAGCCCTCATTCTAGTAGCGGTTATCACGTGTATTATTACGCCAATCGTCTTTAGAAAGCTGTTTCCAAAGCCAGAGATCAATGAGAAGAAACTTAAGATTAACATGCTTGGTGCGAATCAATTTACCCTACCAGTAATTCGTGATCTTGATTTAAATATGTATGACGTAACGATTTATCATACGTCGAATGAAAAGTTGGATAACCGTACGTCTGACTCTGTTTTTAATATTAATGATATTGAATCTTATGATGTAGAATATCTACAAAAACAAGGTATTTTAGATACGGATGTACTCGTTGTTACAACAGGAGAAGAAGAGCGCAATACATCGATTGCGTTAGCTGCCAAAGAATATGGGACAGGTCGAGTCATTGCGCGTGTTGAAACGCCAGAGCTCGATGAAAAGCTAAAAGCAAACCAAGTGGAAGTCTTCTCCGTACTATTGTCAACAACAGCACTATTAAAAGCGTTAATTGAGTCACCGACGGTTTTAAATATCTTAACAAACCAAGAGTCGGCTCTTTATCAAATCAATATGCGTAACCCAAAATACCAAGGGGTAGAACTTCGTAAATTCCCATTTACGGGTGATGTCATCTTTGTTCGTATCTTTAGAGGTAAAGACTCCATCGTTCCTCACGGTGATACGGAACTAGCGTTAGATGACCGGCTGATTGTAACGGGATCGCGCTCATATGTAAACGAGCTGAAAATGCTGTTGGAATATAAAATTCGTTAGTGAAATAAGACTTAGATGGAAGTAACCTAGTCAATAATTTATCCGAACAATTAAGAGGTAACTCTCAATTGTTCGGATTTTTTGATTCGGAAACCACGTTTAAAGAAAAGTGAAATGGAGCATAAGATACGTGACTCCTGCGCGAACGATAGGAAAGACTGAGACCCAGTAGCGCAGTGAGAAGGATTTAGCTTCCTCTTTTCAGAAGCAAGCACTTCACCAAGCTTCAGTCTCTTTGTCTATATAAATGATAGCTTTTTTTGCTCTTTCTATGTTATACTTATATTAATACCAGGTACTAATAACTTGTAATAAGTAGGAGGATATTAAAAGATGTTAAAAAGCTTATCCTTAGAGAATCGCACATTTGTTGTCATGGGAGTAGCAAATAAACGAAGCATTGCATGGGGTATTGCTCGCTCACTGCACGAAGCAGGCGCACGTTTAGTATTTACATATGCGGGAGAACGCTTAGAGAAGAACGTTCGCGATCTTGCAGCTTCATTAGAGCGTGAAGATACGCTTGTATTACCTTGTGACGTAACGCAAGATGAAGATATTAAAGCATGTTTCACAAAAATTAAAGAAGAAGTAGGCCATATTCACGGCGTAGCACATTGTATCGCGTTTGCAAATCGCGAAGATTTAGACGGTAATTTTGTAGATACATCTCGAGATGGTTTCCTTTTAGCTCACAATATCAGCTCATATTCACTTACGGCTGTTGCTCGTGAAGCAAAAGAACTAATGACAGAAGGCGGAAGCATCGTAACACTAACTTATCTAGGTGGAGAGCGCGTTGTTCAGAACTATAACGTAATGGGCGTAGCCAAAGCTTCTTTAGATGCTAGCGTAAGATACTTAGCTTCAGACTTAGGTCAGCACGGTATTCGTGTTAACTCAATTTCTGCAGGACCAATTCGTACGTTATCTGCAAAAGGAATTAGCGACTTTAACTCAATTTTAAAACAAATTGAAGAGCGTGCACCGCTTCGTCGCACAACGACTCCAGAAGAAGTTGGCGATACGGCAACATTCTTATTCAGTGATTTATCACGTGGAATTACAGGTGAAAACCTACACGTGGATTCTGGTTTCCATATTATCGGACGTTAATCGTTCTTGTAAGAGCGCTACGGCATGTAGCGCTCTTTTTTTGTGTCGTTATAAAAAAAGAAACAAGTTTTCTAGCAAGCAAGCATACATTTTTAAGAGAACGATAACAAGCAATGGGAGGTATGCTTCATGACTGACTCTCGCTCAAGGTCCGAAGACAACGAGCCTTTAATGTACATTGTGCAGCCGAACCAAGCACAAACAACAAGATCTATGCAATATTTTTATAGCTCGAAGCAAAATGAAAAAGAGCAGGAGCCCTTAAAAGAAGAACCAACTTTCTCACCAATTGAAGACGTAAAGTCACAGGAAGTTAAACCTGAGAAAGCTGGGTTACCTGCAAATGTTCATAAACAGAAAGAGCAAAAAAAACCAAATAAAGCATTTCAATATATGAACATTAGTGAAAAACTTAATTTTCTATGTGGGTTTCCAAAACATATGTCGCAGCCAATTTGTGAAATAAGTGTAGAAGGAAATTCGTTTATCGGAACAATTGTGGAATTTGTAGACGGTGAAGTATCAATTTTAGCTCCTCCACATGATAAGCCGAATCGGGTGCCTGTCAAAGATATCGTAACGATTTCAATTGTTAAGATTTAAAGAAGTAAAAAGCTAACAAATGAATTTTTCTTGTTAGCTTTTTTCAGTAAAGGTGGGTTTAAAATGACCTGGATTTATTTATTTTTATTCGTTTTTGCTACGTTTCGCCTCACAAGGCTGATTGTATTTGATAAGATTACAGGATTTATTCGTAAGCCGTTTCATGAAATGGTTACAGAGCCTGATGAACAAGGAAATGAGATTACTTACTTAACGGTAAAAGGAAAAGGGCTTAGAAAGTGGATTGGAGAACTCTTAAGCTGCTATTGGTGTACGGGCATGTGGTGTGCAATTGCAATTTATGCAGGCTATACGTTTTTTCCGCAGATTGCAATTCCTGCAATTATTGTTTTAGCGATTGCCGGGTGTGCAGGGATTGTTGAATCATTTATGAAATAAATGGACGGGCATAGAAAAAACAATCGACTTACAGCCGATTGTTTTTTTATTCTTCTGTTGGAAGAGTAAGCACGATTTTATTGAGGAAAGGAATGCCTTGCTTCCACTCCTCACTGTAAAAATATCCTTCTACAATGACAAAAGATGAGTTTAATTCTTTTGGAATGAGAAGCTGAAACGATTCAAAACGCATTGGCTGATTGGGTGCTAGCTGGGCAGAACGAGTGGGCCTGATCCAGTATTCGCCATCTTGCTTTATTTTTTCTCGCCATTTTGGGTGGGCATACTGCCATTGAAGCGCTGATGAGGGAATGGTGGAATCTTCAATTTCCTTTTCATCAATAACCTTTCCCGTTAGCGATACATTCTCATGAGGCTTCACTTTTAAGCAGATAATTGGTGAGACAAGCGATTTGCTTGTTTGATTTGTAACCACAGCGTTTCCAAGAATCATCATTTCTTCCTCATCTGGAGTTGGTAACAAGACAGAGTGTTGAAAATAACTGATGATGTCAGTTGCTTGAAAGCGATCAACTTCTACTTTAACTTGCTTTTCAACTATTTTTTCAACAGGCTTTTCAATGATTTTTTCAATCACTTTCTCTTCAATAATCGGCTGTTTACGAGAAATTCTCTCTTTGAGCGATTCAATGATAATGGCTTGTTCGGAGTGCTCATTTTTAAGCTGATACAGCTCTTTTTCAAGTTCTTCTAATTCCGTGTCTTTATCATTGATTGAATAGGCTTCGGCATGTTTGTTCTTCCAAAATAAAGAGTTTTCTTTCTCGCGATCTAATGCTCTCTCAAGCTGTCTAATTTGGTTTTCATAGTTTTTTAGTTCGGATTTATAGTGAATGAGCTTTTGACGCATCAGCATGGAATCATCTTTAGGTGAAGGGGACATCATTTAATCTCCTTTCGTAACGTAGCTATCAATATTACATATGTATGCGAAGTAATAACTATCAATGAAAAAAGAGGAGAAAAATTCTCCTCTGATTATGCATTGACTTATTCGAATTCGTATTCTCCGCCGTGATAATCATCGTGATCATGGTCGTGACAGTGATGGTGGTGATGTCTACCTGGGAAGATGTCATCGCATGTTGGTGGATTGTAAACTGGGCCACATCCTAATTTGTCTAAAATTTCAGGGCGAGGGTAGCAGTAGCTTCCTTCAACTTCGATTTTTACATCTCTTTCCATTTGAACGCTTAAGCAAATAAATAGTTCTAAGTCTACGCCTTCAAATTCATTGTCGTCACTGCAAAGTACATTTCCAATACCATCAAAGTTGTCTAAATGTACAACTGGGTACGTTCCTTCTGGTGCACATAGATAGAATGTTTGCACTGTTGACCAAGTGTACGTATCATCAGATAACGCACAAGGTGGTACACCTGTAGTGTTACAGAAGTTTGTAACGTTTGTTAACTTTACGCGGTAGAATCCACTGATTGATAAGCGTACTTCTTGAAGTTTTACAAACTCACCGTCTGGTAATACGATTTTGCGCGTACGACGTTTGCCGAAAGGTGCAAATTCAATTACTGAGTTGATTGCATCGTCATCGGAAAGGTCGATTGGATTACCTTCCTCATCTGTTAAAACTGCTTGAACTTCTGCTGTTGGACCATATGTTGCACAAATTGGATCAATTGAACCTGGAAAATCAATTTGATCTGGAATAAATGATCTGTTTTGTGTTACCTCACGTTTCACCCAATCATATACTTTAGGAACGCGAATACATAATGACTCTAAATGTTCTCCCATTCTTTTTACCTCCTAATCGTAATTGTCCTTCCTTTATGCTGTTCGTTAACTAGGTATCGGACTACTATAGTGTATGAATGACCCGGTTTTGTGTGACCGTGACAAAAGCGGAATTTAGAAAAGTTCGCTTTATGCATAAAATTTGAAGGAAATAATAAACTCACTTACAGCATATTCATATTAAGAAAATGTGTTATTCATCTAGAAAGAAATTTTATGAGTAACTAGCTGACATGGAGGAGTGAAGCGCTGTGGCTGAAGTAAAAGTAAGAGAATATATTGCAAGTTTAAAAGCTGAATTAGAGTTCTATAAGGAAGAATATCAAAAATATAAGAGTGAAGAGCTAAATTACGAAGAACTTCGGGAAGACTTAGAGAGTTATAAAGAGAAAAATAAAAAGCTAGTTGAAGAAATTGATTGGTTAAAAGCAATGATCAACGAACAAAAAGAGCAGGAGAAAAAAGCGCAGTCAAAGATAGAAGCAAAAGAAGCTGTAAAGCCAAAAGAACCTGCAAAACAGAAGGAAGTTGTAAATGCACACCCATCATTTGATAAAACGATTGATCAAGGGCTCAGTGAACTTCAGCAAAAGCTAAGTGGCGTTCAAAGGCATAAGATGAGGCAGCAGTCGGCGAGCCGTGAGCGTGAAATTAGCAATCAGGACTTGTTTTTAAAGCTGCAGCGTAAAATGGACAAATAATACTGAACTTCTTGCTGGAAACTGAATATAATGTCATAGATTGCATTTTGTGAAAAGGAGGGACCATAGGATGTATTATAATCAAAATCAAGCATACCCTCACCTGCACCCTCATTACTATCAGCAGCCGGTGATGAAAAAAGCAGTAAAATATCCTTCAAAGCCTGTACAAAAGCCAATGCCAAAGCAAGGTGGCTGTGGCTGCGGAGCTAAATTACCGAAGCGTTAAGTCATTAGTGCTGCCTATCTTGGCAGTACTTTTTTTCTTTCTATACATAGTATAGAAGGAGGTGAATGCCATGGCAGATTTTTTTGAGCAATTAGAGAAGTTTTTTGAAGAGCAAATTATTGGTTCTCATGAAAAGAAGATGGATGAAGTAGAAAAGTTATCTCACCAGTTTGAAAAGCACGAGCGTCAATTACAAAAGCAAGAAAAGCAAATTGATGATTTGTATAATGATGACCCATTTGGACAATGAAAATATTTCTTGACCAAAAGCCCATACCAATCCATTCCGCTTCACATATTGTATAGAGAAGAAGGACAGAGGGGGTGTAATTATGGGCTTTGGATACAGCGGATATGGCTGTGGCTACGGTGGTGGTTACGGCGGTGGTTTTGCGTTAATCGTAGTACTATTTATTTTATTAGTTATCATTGGTTGTGCTTGTTACAACTAATCCCTTCTACTGAATATAGTAAAGAAGAGTACGAGTGAACGTTCACTCGTACTTTGTTTTGATAGTGTACCTCACAAACCGTCGATTGAAAGTGGTCACCATCTGGGCAGCTGCTGCATACGATAGAGTATTCCGTACAGAACCGCTTCTTCTCACACAATATGGCGGCTAGAGGCAATTTGGTTTCATAAGCTTTATATGCCAAAGGAGGCAATGTAAATGGATAACAATATGTTTAAGAATATTGAAAAGAAAACAGGCGTTAATATGAAGGATATTTTCGAGCTAGCGAACTCCGTACAAAATGCAAACTTTAAAGATGAACAAACCGTGCGCAATATTGTCAAACGTGTAGCTCAAATTGCAAATAAACCAATTTCAAAACAAAAAGAAGATCAGATTGTCAAAGCACTTGCTAGCAATAATCAGTCCATTGACTTTAGTACCATTTCTAAAATGCTGAATGAGAAGAAGAAATAAATAAAGAGCTGGGGAGTCCCCAGCTCTTTATTATTCAATGACTAATACGCTTTTAAAAAAGGTTTTAAAAAGCGAGAAGGGTACGCTGTTTTTCCTCGTCGCGTTTGTAAAACTGATAGGTATAAGGATTCTTTTGCTCGCGTCATCGCTACATAGAGTAAGCGTCTTTCTTCTTCCAATGCACCAATCTCACCGTTTCGATACGCTTCCAGCGCGTAGTCATGAGGAATACCGCCATCTACATTACCTAAAACATATACGTGCTTATATTCAAGGCCCTTAGCACGGTGAATGGTTGTTAAATGAACGCTCTCATTAAACTGCTTACTTAAAACCTTCATTTCTTTGTTCATGCCAATCATATGATCTGCGTGGTCAAGCAGTTCTTGGACAGTTGAAAATTTACGTGCAACAACTCTTAAGTCTCGAACGTCGTCTGATCCTTTTTCCATGGCATTTCCTTCATTTCCACGCTTTTTGACAAAATCATCAAAGCCCATATCTTTTGAAATGGTTTCAATGGCATTAACAGGCTTCATCTTTTTTAAGCTTGAAAACAACGGAATAATCTTTTGTAACTTTTTTTGTTGAAACGGCTTTAAATCCTTTAGGTGACCAAGCGCTTCGACAAATGATACGTCATTTAAAATGCTCATTGCTTTTAAGTCATTTAAGATGGTTTTCTTTAAAAATAGTGCCTGTACGATACTAGTAAGCGACTGATTATCGTTTGGATCTAAGCTAAGACGTAAAAAAGCAAGCATCGTTCTCACAATCCGACGTTCATAAAATGAATCTGCATCTTGCTCAATGGTGAACGGAAGGTTTGACTGGGACAGCCGTTCAAAAACCGCACGTGAAGAAGCATGAGTACGGTATAAAATAGAAAAGTCAGAAGGGGACGCACCTGCTTGAACCTTTTCTTTTATATCTCGCACAATCATTGTGGCTTCTTCTTCTTCATCATAAGGGAAGAAAAAGGTTGGCACATGATCATGGTGAAACTGTGCCTTCATATTTTTTGTATGACGCTCCGTATTGCGCTCAATGACCTTATTGGCGGCTGACACAATCGAATGAGCAGAGCGGTAGTTTTGATGAAGCGTTACTTTTTTCGTTCCAGGAAAATCCTTTTCGAAATTTAAGATAAAGCTTGGGTCACTGCCACGAAACGCATAGATGGACTGATCATCATCACCTACAACGCATAAATTTTTAGAATCTGCGCTTAGCATTTTCATAATAGCATACTGAACTTTATTAATATCTTGAAATTCATCAATTAGAAAGTATCGGAATCGCTTTTGATAACGAACAAGCAGCTCAGGGTTATCTCTAAGCATTTGATAGCAACCGTCTAGCATGTCATCAAAATCAAACAGCCCTTGCGTTTGTTTTGTTTGTTCGTAGTGAACATACAAATGGTGAACTTGCTCTTCCCACTGGCTAACAGGGCGAACATCTTTCACACCCAAAAGCGTATTTTTCCAATAGCTGATCTGTTGAATGGCTTGATCAAATGGGAAATCTTTTTCATCCAGATTTATTTCTCGGCCTGCTTCTTTTAAAATCTGTTCTTTTTGCCAATCCCATTTTAACAATCGATTCATTTGCCAAGACTCAGGCGAATGATGAACAACCATCCGAAGGAAAATACTATGAAATGTACCGACGAGCATCTGCCTAATAATTGATGGTGATATTCCAGGGTAAGATGCTAAACGGTCTTTCATTTCTTTTGCTGCTTTTGATGTAAACGTTACGAGCATAATTGAACGCGGATCAATTTTATGCTCTTGAATCATATAAGCAGTACGAGCGGTTAAGACTCTTGTTTTTCCACTTCCTGCCCCGGCCAAAATTAGAAGAGGTCCTTCAGAGTGAGTAACTGAGCTCCACTGATTTGTATCTAACGTAATTTGATGTTCTTTCAATGTATGAAAGTAGGGTGAATTCGTTTCTTTCACTTCCGCTTTTGATGCTGAAAAAGCAGGAATTGGGGTGAAAAAAGTAGAATTTTTCCACTGAGGCTCATTTTTTACTTCGTTTTTCCCAATTGCTCTGCCTTTTGGAATCCGAAATCCTCCTTGTTCTTCATAGCTTGCACTTGAAGCCAGCACAGAAACGGGTTGTTTTTTGGGAGATGGTTTCATACACTCTGAGCGTTCGTGAGGAGCGTTACGATGATAAAAATATGGAGCTCGATGGATTCCAATTGCAAGATGAACGGGTTCCTTACAATGAGCACAAGTTAATTCATTTCGAATTCCTGCTTCATAAATCAGTTGAAACTGGTTGCGACCTAATGTGTCCAGTGTAATATTCTTCCCGTTACGTAGAGCAGTTTGCATACCGCTGACCTCCTTTGTCGTTTCATTTCGGTTAAAACAGCTAAAGACTATCATACCATATTCAAATGACTGTCGAATAGGTAGAAGGTGAAACAACTGTTTATGTAAAATGTCGAATATCTCTTGTTAAAACGGGAAAAAACCTATAAAAGGAGGAGAGAATATGGATTATATCTTACCTATTACACCGTATCAATCGATTCAATATGCGCAAAGAAGTCAGCTGAAAAACAACACGCCGCTAACCGTGCAAAATGTCCAACCAATTGCGAGCTTACAAAATAAACGAAACTCTACATTACCTTTATCTTCCATGAACAACTACGTGCGCTATCAGCATAGAAAAGCTCCACAATTCATTGAGCAAGATGTTCCAAAAGGAACGTATATCAACGAGAAAGCCTAAACATTCTCGTTGTGTTAATCTAAAAAAAAGAAGGCGATGCTTTTATTCTGTATTAACAAACGCTAATACTTTTGAATAAAAAGTGCATCGCCTTGCTGCCATTCTGCGTATAATACTTGTTTAACACTAGGAATTCCTTGCTTTCCGATTTCTTGATGTAACCATTCCTCTGTAAAGCCTGACTCCGTTAAATTTTTAGTCAAAATACGGCCGTCACTGATAAAGGCAATTGGAAGAGTCGGTTGTGTAACAGGTAATTGAAAATCACCTTTGGTAGGAGCAGCATAGTCTGACTTTAATAAAACGCTCATTGTGCCGTCCGTTTCTAAGATGGCATATGCTACTTCACGAATAGAGAAAGCGTTCTTAGAGCGGAGCATGTGCAATAGTTGATCAATATCTAATCGATTACGCTGCAGCTCTTTGTAAGAAACCTTCCCATTCCGAATAATAATGGAAGGTCGTCCTTCTAGAAACAAACGAAAAGGAATATTTTTTTGTGTAATAACTTCCGTAAAGTAAATGAGTGCGCCCCAAACAGCTACAGCAAATACAATCCTTCCAATCCCTATTTCAGAATCATATAGCGCGTTTCCAACCAGTTCACCTAGCACAAGCGCTGAAATGAAATCAAACGTTGTGAGCTGTGTGATGGTCGCACGCCCCAATAATTTCGTCAAAAAAAACAAGCAAATAAAGCCTACAAATAACTCTGAAGCAATTCTTATAAATTCCATTATTTCACCTTGTTTCCATATTTATTTATTAGTATGGAAAGATAAATGCTCTTTTATCCAATGAAATTTGACATGAAAAAGCCATGTATCCAAAGAGGATTTTTACTTGTATCTACATCAAGGCGTACCTACTTCTTTTTGCGTTTGTCCTTCCAGGAGAAATAAAATGCTTGGACAAAAAAAGAAAGACAAGTAACCAAAGAGCAAAAGTTTCTCCAATGCCCATTACGCGAAAGGGACTTATGGCATTGTTTAGAGCCTCATGAATAGTGAATTGTTGAGAAATATCAATAACCAAGGAAAATATTATTAAACAGCTTAACACTAGAAAAGCAATACCTATAATTTTCATCGCTTACACACTCCATTTAAGTAACTTTCCCTTTTTATCTCAATTTATAAAAAGATATAAAATGCAAAATCTCACATAAGAAATCCCTGTAAGGTTAAGATAATAGAAATAAAAAGAAAGGTGTTTCATTTCATGCCTTCGTTCTTTAAGAAACAAAAAAACAAAAGAATTCGCATACGGCCAATGATTCTAATTCTTGTGTAGAATCTTCTCTAGAAGCAAACCGTCAGTGCATCGCACAGAAAATGGGTGACAGTTCGGATATAGTTGTTCGACATTTAAAATTAGGGCTGAATTTGGAGATAGAAGTTGCAATTATTTATATAGAAGGAATTGTAGACAATCAATCTATTCAAGATTCTTTAATTGATTCTATAACCAAAGAGCCGAGCAAAACAAATATAACTGTAAATAATGCTTTAGACGTCATTTCGGAAAGTATCATAACCACGGATGGATGATTTATCCGTTATGAATAAGTGGGAAGATGTGTTTTTATCCTTAACAACAGGTGACACAATTACTAGTAGATGGGATAAATAAAGTGCTAAGCGCCAGTGCTGCTGGGGGAGAAACTCGAGCTATTTCTGAATCGACTACTGAAATGGTTGTTCGTGGTCCAAAAGCTGCGTTTACAGAGTCTATAGGAGTAAATCTAGCACTGGTAAGGCGGATTATTAAGAGTCCTGACTTACGGACGGAGTCTTTAAAAATAGGTTGTATAACGAAAACCAAGGTCAATCTAATGTACATAAACAGCGTCGTGAAAGAAGAAATTATTCAAGAAATGCGCAACAGGCTGAAAGAAATCGATATCGATAGTATCCTTGAATCGGGATATATTGAACAGTTTATTGAAGATCAAACACTGATGCCGTTTCCTACCGTTTACAATACGGAAAGACCAGATGTAGTAGCGGGAAATTTATCAGAAGGATGAATAGCTATTTTTGTAGATGGAACACCTTTTATATTAATCGTTCCGGCTATTTTTATGCAGTTCTTCCAATCTCCAAAAGACTACTATGCTCGCTTTGACATTGCAACATCTATTCGTTTATTACGAATCTTTATGTTTCTTATTTCGCTAATTGCTCCAGCTATGGTTATTGTTGTTTCAATTACAGCTATAGCTAGCTTTGCGAATCCAGCTTTTGAGATGGCTATTTCAGCTCGATCAATTCGCTTTTTATTTATGCTAGGTGCAGCAAGTTTATTTAAAGTTGAATCCCCTTCACGCCTTTCTTATCCTTTTGGCATCACTATTTTATTTATATCCATTATGAGTGCAAGCAATGTTCAAGAGCATCTTCAAGAAGGGTTAACAATAGTAATAAAGGTTTTACATATCCCTCTTTTTGTAGTCATTCCGCTGGTGCTTCTTTTTGTCGCATTTCTAAGAAACCGAAAGAAATTCTCTAGCAAACAGGCTTAAAATAATGCTAGCCATCATTAAATTAAAAATGACGCAAACAAAAAGCGCGCTGCTTATAGGCAACACGCTTTTTGTTTTGACTATAATAAAACACGTTTTTACAGCTTTTTAACCATTTCCACATGTGGAATGCCAGCATCCATAAATTCACCTGAAACCGTTACGTATCCGAGCTTTTCATAGAAGCCTTCGGCATGAGTTTGGCCATGGAGCTTGAGTTTGGATAAGCCTTTATCTACAGCTAGGCTTTCCATTTTGCTCATAATAAGTTTACCAACACCTGCTTTTCTATGTGAAGGCATGACGCAAATACGCTCCATTTTACCGTAGCCATCAACTACGCGTAGGCGACCGGCTCCTACTGGCTTACCTTCATCATACACAACGATATGCGTTGCTTCTTCTTCGTATTGATCGATTTCTTCTTCCACATCGACCTTTTGTTCCTCGACGAAGACCTTCATTCTTACATAGTACGCATCTTCCCGCTCGTCTTTTGTTGCTACTACTTTAATTTCCATACATCTTTATTCCTTTCCAAATCTAAATGTTTCAAAGACCGTCCACGTGTCATTTTCTAATTGGTACATTAAGTGAAAGCGATCGATAACTTCTTCGTGCGCAACGTCTACTAATTTAAGCTGACTGTATACATCTAAATGCTCATCATCTGAAAGTCTTTGACCAATTGTGATATGTGGAATAAACGTGTATTCAGTCGGCTGTTTAAGTTGCCCTTCGTGTAGCATATTGTAAAGAGCCGTTAGTTCTGCTTTTTGTTCGACTTTTAAATAAATCACATTGTTCACAGGAGAGAATGAACTAACTTTGGTTACGTTTAGCGTGAATGGCTTAGCATCTTTTGCAACTTGACGAAGCTGAGCAGCGATATGCTCAATTTCAGTTTCTGAAGCTTCAAATACTTCTTTTACCGTTAAATGTGGTGCAATTAATGAATAATGAGGGTCGTAGCGCTTTCGGTAAGAGTTCGCTACATCTTGCAGTTTTTTTGATGGAAAAAGAACAACGCCAAATTTCATAAAAATCCCTCCAACATAAATGATTTAAAATATGTATATCATTTGTTTAGTATAACAAATTTTCCGACAATGCGACATCTTTCTAGCGAAGCATCATCTCAAGTGAACGTTTAATATCTTTCTGCCAATATTTCCACGTATGATTGCCATCAAATTCATCGTAAAAGACCGCATAGCCCTTAGACTTCATTGCTTCATGAAGCTGTCGGTTCGGCTCAATAAAATTTAATACGCCGTCTTTTGTTGTTTTTACAGCCGTTTCTTGTGTGCCGATGACATGATATAAATCAAGCAGAGAAGGAGTTGAAAATTCGTTTACAGCTTTTAAGACATCTTCATTTACAAACGGTGAATGCATAATAACGTTGCCGAATGTATTTGGGTATTGAATGGCTGTTACTAAGGAAACGGTCGCAGCTAACGAATCCCCAATTAGCGTTCGGGTTTTCCCCATTTGATAAGTAGGATATTTATCATCGAGAAACGGAATGAGTTCATGAGCTAAAAAGCGAATATATGCTTCGTTCTGTGAGCCGTTCGGATGATATTTTTCACGACGGTCGGACGGATCTTTATAAGGGATACCAACAAAAATGGTGCGATCGATAGTAGATTCTTTCATAAGCTCATCAATTAAGCGAGGAGCTCGACCGTACATGACATAATCCTTCCCATCTTGCGCGATAAGCAGTGAGTATTTATACAGCGTTGAATAGTTTGAAGGTAAATACACAAGCAGCGTCACGTCTTCTTGAAGTGATTCGCTGTAAAAAGATAGTTCTTCTAAATGACGTTTGCTTTCTGACATGATATCGACTCCTATACTGATAGTGAATGAAAACGCTACCTTTATTGTAGCATATTTAAGCTAGGTAGGATAAAGAGAAAGCCATCGTCTCTTACTTAGACAATGGCGTAAACTTTTCAAACAGCTCTTTTTCTTGGGAATTGCTTGGATCAATCTCACGAATAATGTACTCTTCTTCTTGTTCGTTAATAACGACATATTCTTCTTCATTTTTAATATAGCTATACACAGCGTTGTTCGAGTAATAGCCATTCACGTTATCCAAAATGACATTCTTCGTCTTTTTATCATACAAGCGATACGTATCATCTTTACGGATAATGGAGTAATGATTCCCAGCGAAAAACGCAACTTCGTCTTTATTGCTGCTAAATCCTGAGATAAGTAAAAAGATAATCTGACTAATGAAAAACAATGCTGTGATGACAATCGCTGCTAGTAAAATAATTTTCCCGAGCTTTTTCGGCTTATATTCTTCTTCGTGTTGTGACATGCTGGTGCGTAACCAATACCTAAAGGACTGATTTTGCGCTGTCCCTCCTTTTTCTTTCAATCAATAAAATAATTATACCAATTAATAGGCAGGTTCGCATATTTGTGTGTGGTGGAGGCCCTGGTGAAAAAGGATTTTGATTGAATGTGTAGAACTATTGAAGATAAGTGGCATGTACATCATTAGACAAAGGAGAGGGAGAAGATGACATCAAAAAAAATCCCAACAAGTAAAGAAGTAACGGCAGCGACGCTGGGTTTATTGGAAGAAAGAGGCGTTTCAGTATTTGATATTGCAGAGATTGTGTATGACCTTCAGCTGCCTTATCACCCAGACCTAACCATTCAACAGTGTGCAGAAAGCGTTGAGCGTGTTTTGCAAAAACGTGAAATTCAGCATGCGCTTTTAGTCGGCATTGAACTAGATAAATTAGCGGAACGAGGCAAGCTCTCAGAACCTCTTCAAAGCATTGTAGAGCAAGATGAAGGGCTATTTGGCGTTGATGAAACCATTGCTTTAGGGGCAGTCCTTACATATGGAAGCATTGCTGTGACGACATTTGGTTATCTGGACAAGGTAAAAGTAGGCGTCATTAAAAAGCTAGATTGTAAAAAAGAGAATGAGCATAAAGTTCATACGTTCTTAGATGATTTAATTGCGAGCGTTGCTTCAAGCGCAGCAAGCCGCTTGGCTCATCGGCAGCGAGACGAGCTAGAAAGCTACCAAGAATCTCTAGAGAAACGATAATCATTTCATAAAAAAAGCGAGAACATGCATCTCGCTTTTTTTGTTAGAGTTTTGTAGAAAGAAGGTGACTAAGAGAGCTAAGACCAAGCTTCTCGTAAAAGGATTGGGCTTTTTGATTAAAAGCCCACACGGTCAGTTGAAGCTCACTTGCCCCTTTTTTACGCCCCCATTCTTTTGTTCGATGAAATAGCTTTTTTCCAATTCCATAGTTATTCCACTCTTTTTTAACACCAAAATATTGAATGTAGGCAGTATACATGAAAGATTGATCGTTAACAGGAGGGGAGTATTTTAGCTCAACAACGGAAGCGCCGATGATACGCCCGTTGTATTCAGCAATTAGAATGTCGGTGGAGTTGTAGTAGAGGATGGCCTGATACTGTTCATACGAAATAACGATATGGTCTGTGCTAAATAAAGAGGGTAAAGCGTGGGCGTGAAGCTCCAAAGATTCTTTTAAAACCGCATTAACGCCTTGATAATCATCTATTCTTGCTGTTCGGTAGACGATTTCCATTTTTCGTTTCACCTGCTTTTTTATCAGTTTGCATACCACTAGTCAAAAGCCCACTGAGCGTGAATACTTATAGCATATGAAAAAAAAGAAGGAATGTTAAAAATAAGTAGTTCATTTTTTGTGGAGAAACAATGGAAATAGCATATCAATTTTAAGGGGCTGTCTAATAAGTCCCTCTAAATAAAACAGGTGGAGAAAAACGCAATGTTTTTCTCCACCTGTTTTTATATATTTTCGATTATTATCTA
>NZ_KQ758677.1:0-24423 GCF_001457055.1 Priestia veravalensis
AGTTCCTTGCGCTTCCTTAGTGGTTGGTCGATGTGTACCCCCACAGTGGACTTTCACCACCTAGATAGTTGCCATGCCTGGCACACATGAAAAAGCCGCTCAGGTGAGCGGCTTTTAACTTAGTTTTCGTAAATATGCACGGTTGGCGTTTCTTGATCAGGCTTACGGATAATCAGTGCTTCCGGACCGTTTACAGACGTAATGGAAATGCTTGTTTCCATATAGTCTGGGAAATGATCAAGCATTAATCCAGCAACATACTGAGTAAACCCAACAATTTCACCTTTTCCGTAAAATTGAATTGGGATTTCAATGGACATTCTCTGCATCTGACCATCGATATAATGACCTTTCCCTACTACACTTGTAAAGTTCGGGAAGTAATCTTCAATTTGTGCTTTGAATTCATTAAACTTCATTGCATCATCGCGATAGTCTTTATCGGCAGCAGATGACGGGAATAGGTAATACTTTTCATCAACTTTATCCCAGCTGTTCACTGAGTTACGTCCTTTGCCAGCTTGGCCAACGCTAATGAAGTTCCCAGGTGTTAAAGAAGATTTTGGATTTTGCTTAAAGATTGCCACCGTGATTGGCACTTGTTCTAGTCCCTTCTTTTTACGCATACGATCCACGATGGTATTTGCTATCTCTTTGCCTCGCTCTTCAATTTCTTTATCATCCAGCTTAACTTCACGAGCGTATCCATCTTCTTGCGTATAGTAGTGGACAGAGTTCATTGCCAGACCAATAACTACCCCGCCAAGCGCAACTTTATCGTCACCGTCTTGAACTAAGTAGTTTTGCTCCGTAATGTGAGCCAAATACATGGGGCTTCTTTCATTTCGTGCTTTTAAGTCTCCATCACCCGTATCGGCTGGATTGAGACCTTCATTCTTTAATGAATCACGATCATTTTCCTCTGTCTTATCCTTTAGTTCTTTAAACTGCGCGTCTGTTTTCTTACGGCTTAACCATGAACGAATCGTCTCTTTGTCTAGATATTGCCCTTCTTGGAACACATATTTGTCAGGTGAAAAATCATCTTGCGCTAGACGCATTAATCCTGTTTCAAACTCTTGAATATCAAGGCGATTATTCATATTCGCTGCTACAAGGCCTCTCGCTACTCCCGGTTTATAAGGAAGAATTGTCCGGTAATACTCATCTGAAATGCTGTATTTTGGGATAACAGCTTTTTCATTTTTATCATCTGTTTGTTGAACAATCTCTTCCTCTTTCGAAAAATTAGGTGTACATGCTGAGGTTATAAGCATGACCATAAGAGACAGTAAAAATATCTTTTTCAACTATACACACCTCTTATTTGTTTAATTCAATAAGTAACCTCGCTTCGTCCCACACTTCAATGCCAAGCTCATTTGCTTTAGCAAGTTTAGAACCTGCGTCTTCCCCCGCAATGACAAGGTCTGTTTTCTTACTTACACTACCTGTTACTTTTCCGCCTAAAGCTTCAATCTCCGCCTTTGCTTCACTTCTACCTAACTCTTCTAATTTACCAGTTAAAACAATCGTTTTACCAGCAAAAACAGAATCAGACTCTTCTACATTGACTGGTTTTGGGCCTTTATACGTCATGTTAACGCCGGCTTCTTGAAGCTCGCTCAACAGCTCTTGCACTTCTTCTTGTGAAAAGTATGTAACGATTGCATCGGCCATCTTATCACCGATCTCATTAATTGTCACTAACTCATCATACGTTGCTTTTTGCAACTTGTCCATCGTATCAAATTGTTGTGCTAGGGTTTTTGCTGCTTTGGCACCAACGTGACGAATGCCTAGACCAAATAGCAACCTTTCAAGAGAATTCTCTTTAGAAGCTTCAATGGCTTTTAACAGATTATCCGCTGATTTCTCACCCATTCGCTCAAGCTCAATTAACTGCTCTTTTGTTAGTTCGTAAAGATCCGCTACGTCTTTGATTAACTCTTCTTTAAAGAGTTGAGTAATCACTTTCTCACCAAGACCATCAATATTCATTGCATTGCGAGACACAAAGTGAATGAGCCCTTCACGAATTTGAGCTGGGCAGCTTGGATTAATACAGCGAAGCGCTACTTCTCCTTCCAAGCGAACAAGTTCACTCTCACATTCCGGGCAGTGAGTTGGCATCGTAAACTCTTGTTCCTCACCCGTTCGTTTTTCGGTAATTACATTCACAACTTCCGGAATAATATCGCCCGCTTTCTTAATAACTACTTGGTCGCCGATGCGAATGTCTTTTTCACGAATCAAGTCTTCATTGTGTAAAGATGCGCGCTGCACGGTCGTACCGGCAACCTGCACAGGTTCTAAAATGGCCGTCGGCGTAATAACACCTGTACGTCCAACCGTGAGCTCGATATCTTTTAGAGTTGTTACAACTTCTTCTGCAGGAAACTTATAAGCGATTGCCCAACGCGGACTTTTTGCCGTTGTACCAAGCTCACTCTGTTGCTCAAACGAATCGACTTTAATAACAATCCCATCGATATCATAAGCAAGAGATGGGCGTTTTTCCTGCCAGTTTTCAATGTAAGCAAGAACTTCTTCAATGGTAGCACATTTTTGACGCTCTTTATTTGTTTTAAAACCAAGATGGTCTAAAAGGTCTAAGCTTTCACTATGAGCTTCTACTTCCTGCTCACCCGCATCCGTCATTGCATACACAAAAATATCAAGATTTCGCTTTGCTGCAATTTTAGGATCTAACTGACGCAGTGAACCAGCAGCGGCATTACGAGGGTTTGCAAACGGAAGCTCTTCATTTTGAATCTTAGCTTCATTTAATTTTTCAAATGACTTTCTCGGCATGAATGCTTCTCCGCGCACTTCCATTGTCACCGGGTCTTTTACACGAAGAGGAATTGAACGAATTGTTTTCAGATTCTCGGTGATGTCTTCACCAATTGTCCCATCTCCACGCGTAGCTCCACGTACTAGGTAGCCATCCTCGTAAAGTAAAGAGACTGCTAAGCCATCGATTTTCAACTCGCATACATAGGAAAAATCATCTCCTACGACTTGGCGAATACGACGATCAAAATCACGCAAATCCTGCTCATCAAACGCATTGCCTAAGCTGAGCATCGGCGTGCGGTGCTCAACCTTTTGAAAGGCATCAAGCACCTGGCCGCCAACGCGCTGAGTAGGAGAATCTTGCGTTTTCAACTCCGGAAATGCTTCTTCTAATTTAATCAGCTCGTTCATTAAGCGGTCGTATTCCGCATCCGGAACTGTTGGCTGATCTAATACATGATACTCATAGTTATAGCGATTTAAAAGCTCATGCAACTCTTGAATTCTTTGTTTGCTCGTTTCAAGATCCATATCCTTACTCCTTTTTCACACATTATACTTTTGTTACAGGTGCAAATTTAGCCAACAGACGCTTTACTCCCACTGGACTTGGAAACGCAATGTCCAATTCTTTTGAGTCTCCTTCTCCTTTAACGCTAACCACTGTACCGATACCCCATTTTTTATGCTCCGCTTTGTCGCCAACCCTCCAGCCAATTGATTCGCCACCGGTAGACGTGAGCGTTGTTTTTGCAACGGCCGCTTGTCTGCGAGCAGCATATGGTGATGCGCTTCTTCCGCTTGGCTGCATCGGTGATTTCTTCGCTTCATTCAGCGACTCGATTAACTCAGATGGAATTTCGCTAATAAAGCGTGATGCCGGGTTAACGTTTGTCTTACCGAATAGTGTGCGCATTTGTGCGTTTAATAAGTAAAGTTCTTGTTCCGCACGCGTAATTCCAACGTATGCTAAGCGACGCTCTTCTTCCATTTCCATATCTTCAAAGAGTGAGCGGCTGTGTGGGAATACGCCTTCTTCCATACCAATTAAGAACACAACCGGGAACTCAAGTCCTTTTGCAGAGTGAAGAGTCATTAAGATAACTTGTTCGTTCTCATCTTCCTCTTCATCAAGCTGGTCGATATCAGCCACAAGCGCCAAGTCCGTTAAGAACGCGACTAAGCTTTTATCTTCGCTTGCTTCTTCAAAGGTTTTCGTAACAGATAAAAACTCATCAATGTTCTCTAAGCGACTTTGAGCTTCTATTGTTTTTTCCGTTTTGAGTGACTCTCGATAGCCCGTTCGCTCAAGTACTTCTTCCACAAGCTCTGTTACAGACATATAGTCTTGCACTTGAGCTAAGTTATCAATCATTGCTTGGAAATCTCGAAGCGTATTCGTTGCTTTGCCGGTTACCCCAATTAGCTCTACTTCATCAAGTGCTTTAAAGATTGAAATATCATGGGTTAGTGCATAGTTTGCTACTTTATCAACAGACGTTGCTCCTACGCCTCTCTTTGGTACATTCACAATGCGCGTTAAGCTAATATCATCATCTTGGTTTGCAATTAAGCGTAAGTACGCCAAAATATCTTTAATCTCTTTACGGTCGTAGAACTTAATCCCACCGACGATTGTATAGTTAATATTCGATTTTAATAATACTTCCTCCATCACACGCGACTGAGCGTTCGTGCGATATAGAATGGCAAAATCGCTATATTTGCGTTTACCAGCATCTACGGCTTCTTTAATTTTACGCGCTACAAATTGAGCCTCATCATGCTCGCTCATTGCCTGATAGCGATAAAGCTTTTGGCCATCCACGTTTTCTGTCCATAAATTTTTCGCTTTTCGGTTCATGTTGTTGGCAATAACTTCGTTCGCTGCTGCTAAAATATTTTTTGTTGAACGATAGTTTTGCTCTAATAAAATAACCGATGCCTTTGGATAGTCCTTTTCAAAAGAAAGAATGTTGGTAATATCCGCGCCGCGCCAGCGATAGATAGACTGATCTGAATCACCGACTACGCACACATTTTCAAAGCGCGCCGCTAGCAATCGAACAAGCATATACTGCGCATGGTTTGTATCTTGATACTCATCAACGTGAATATATTGAAACTTACGCTGATAGTAAGTGAGTACTTCTGGAACACGCTTAAAGAGCTGAATCGTCGTCATAATTAAGTCATCAAAGTCCAGCGCTTGATTTTTCTTAAGGCGCTTTTCATACTTTGTATACACCGTGCTCACGACTTCTTCGTAAGGACCCGCAGCTGTTTTTGCAAAGTCATCCGCTGTTTTTAACTCATTCTTTGCAGAACTGATGCTTCCTAGCAATGATCGTGGATCGAATTTTTTCGGATCTAGGTTTTCTTCTTTTAAGACGTTTTTAATAACCGATAACTGGTCTGTTGAATCGAGAATAGTAAAGTTTCGATTATAACCAATTCTGTCAATGTCTCGGCGTAGGATACGCACACACATGGAGTGGAACGTCGAAATCCAAATATCTTCTGCTACTCCACCAACGATTGCACTAACACGCTCTCTCATCTCACGAGCCGCTTTGTTTGTAAACGTAATCGCAAGGATATTCCAAGGCGCCACTTCTTTTTCAGCCATTAGATACGCGATGCGATGCGTGAGCACACGCGTCTTTCCGCTTCCTGCGCCGGCCATGATTAACAGCGGACCATCTGTTGTTTTTACCGCTTCTTTTTGCTCTGGGTTTAATCCCGTTAATAACTTTTCACTTAGAAAATTCATCATTTCACCGCCTAATCAAACATATGTTCTATTTTACTTTACTTTATTTTTCGTTCGCAACATTCTTTTTCACTGCATCTACTGTTTTTAACGCTGTTGATAAATCATCATAGATGACGTTCCCAACAACTACCGTATCTGCTATTTTCCCCATTTCAGTAGCCTGCTCTTTCGTTCTAATACCGCCACCGTAGAAAAGCTTTGTATTAGTTAACGACTTTTTTACCTTTTCAACAATATCAGGATTCCCGTACGTACCGCTATACTCTAAGTAAAAGATTGGTAAATTAAACATTCTTTCTGCCATTTGCGCGTACGCTACAATATCATCAGCGTCTAGGTCTGTTTTCGCACTCGTTAAAGTTGCTACTTTGGCTTCTGAATTTAGCACGCAATACCCTTCTACAAAGATTTCATCCCAATCCATAATTTCTCCATATTCTTTCATTGCGTGATGGTGTAAACCAGAGATCCACTTTGGGTCACTGCTGTTCAATACGGTTGGAATAAAGTAAGAGTCAAAGCCAGGAGTAACTGATTCAATTGTCGATACTTCTAAAGCACACGGCACCGTATAGCGACGAATACGCATTAAAAGCTGCAGCACGTTATCTAACGTAATGCCGTCTGACCCACCTACTATTACCGCGTCTGTACCGGACTCGCATACTTTTTCTAATGCTTCATCTGAAATTTCTTTATTTGGATCTAATTTAAATACGTGTCTCCATTCTTTTACGTCGTACATTGTATGAACCTCCATCTATTTATCCCGCAGCTCTTCACTATGCATTAACTTAACGGACTACTTTCCATTTGTTCATTATAACAAAACTAAGATTGGGAAACGAAACGAAAACTAATCTTTTTTGTCCACATTAATCAAAGCGAAAAAAGCATTTTGTTATAACGGTTATTGTATCCCTGCATAGGATATGCTAATATATAGCTACAAAATTGTATAGCCATACTTTGAAGGATTAATAGTACTTAAACCCTCTGCAGTAGAATAGCGATTTAGGGATAGTGAAAGCCTAAAGCAAGATTTAAGGAAAAGGCAATCTGGAGTATATACATGTTTAAGGTGGATACAGTACGTATCAACCAGGGTGGAACCGCGGGAAAATCTCTCGTCCCTGGGCATATGCTTGCATATGCCCAGGGACGAGAGATTTTTTTTATTACATCATTTATTATTGGAGGAATTATTATGAAAAAATCAATGGATCAAATTGTATCTCACGCGAAGCATCGCGGCTTTGTTTTTCAAGGCTCTGAGATTTACGGCGGCTTAGCAAACACTTGGGATTACGGTCCACTTGGCGTAGAACTTAAAAATAATATCAAAAAAGCTTGGTGGAAGAAATTCATTCAGCAGTCTCCTTACAACGTAGGGTTAGATGCTGCTATTTTAATGAATCCAAAAACATGGGAAGCTTCTGGTCACTTAGGAAACTTCAACGATCCAATGATTGACTGTAAAGATTGTAAAGCGCGCCATCGTGCTGATAAATTAATTGAAGAAAAGCTTCAAGAAAAAGATATTGAAATGATTGTAGACGGTCTTTCTTTTGATGAAATGAAAAAGTTAATTGCAGAGCATGAAATCACTTGCCCAGAGTGTGGTTCCGCAAACTTCACAGAAATTCGTCAATTTAACCTAATGTTTAAAACACACCAAGGGGTAACAGAAAGCTCTACAAACGAAATCTACCTTCGTCCTGAAACAGCTCAAGGTATCTTTGTAAACTTTAAAAACGTTCAGCGCTCTATGCGTAAGAAACTTCCTTTTGGTATCGGACAAATTGGTAAAAGTTTCCGTAACGAAATTACGCCAGGTAACTTTACGTTCCGTACGCGTGAATTTGAACAAATGGAGCTTGAGTTCTTCTGTAAACCAGGAACTGAACTAGAATGGTTCGATTACTGGAAGAAAACATGTGAACAGTGGCTATTATCTCTAGGTATGAAAGAAGAGAACATTCGACTTCGTGACCATGATTCAGATGAACTATCTCACTACAGTAACGCAACGACTGACTTTGAATACAAATTCCCATTTGGCTGGGGCGAACTATGGGGCGTAGCATCTCGTACAGACTATGATTTAAAACAACATATGGAGCACTCAGGTGAAGACTTCCAATACGTAGATCAAGAAACAAACGAGCGTTACGTACCATACTGCATCGAGCCTTCTTTAGGCGCAGACCGCGTAACGTTAGCGTACATGATTGATGCATATGAAGAAGAGGAACTAGAAGACGGTTCATCTCGTACAGTAATGCGCCTACACCCTGCTTTAGCACCGGTAAAAGCTGCGGTATTACCGCTTTCCAAAAAGCTTTCAACTGAAGCTCAAGCCGTATTTGCTGAATTAGCAAGCGACTTTATGGTTGACTACGATGACGCAGGTTCAATTGGTAAACGTTACCGTCGTCATGATGAGATTGGTACACCATTCTGTATCACATTTGACTTTGATTCATTAGAAGATAACCAAGTAACGGTTCGTGACCGCGACACAATGGAACAAAAACGTGTGCCAATTAGCGAGCTAAAATCCCTTCTAGAAGAAGCTGTTAAATTTTGATAAAGAAAAAGCGTGAGACGAATGTCTCACGCTTTTTCTTTATCATCTTGCAGGCGCTCTAATACCATTTGATACGCATCGCTACCATAGTTTAAGCAGCGTTTCACGCGTGAAATTGTTGCCGTACTTGCACCTGTTTCCGTTTCAATCTTATGGTACGTATTTCCTTCACGAAGCATACGTGCTACTTCTAAGCGCTGTGCTAATGATTGAATTTCATTAACCGTACACAAATCATCAAAGAATTGATAGCACTCTTCTATATTTTCTAAAGATAAAATTGCTTCGAATAATTGATCTAATTCTTTGCCGCGAAGTTTGTTAATTTGCATGTGCTGAAAACTCCTTTACACTAAACTTTCTATTCATTATCATTTATTCATGTTGTGTTTCATAAACAAAATTCCTGTCTTTTAAACGCTCTATTACAAAATGCTTTTACACTTTTATATTTTAACGCATTATTGACGGAAAAAGTACCTTTTTATTCATTACGTCATAAATTCCTGCCGGTGTCACTCGAATATAAGGTAAATGAGTAGATGAGAAAAAAAGAAGTGAATAGATTGGGTCTTCATGCTGATAGCCTCTTACTCTTAGCTCTTGTTTTAAATGCTCCTCTTGCGTCATTAAGACTTCCATTTTTGCAGTTGACATGCTTCCATTTAGAGTAAGCGGAAGCTCTGCAACGATTTTTTCACCCTCTGCAAGAGCAATGCCTCCACCCATTTCTTTCATTTTATGATAGGCGTATAGCATATCCTTTTTCGATTTTCCAATAAGAATAAAATCTCCCGTACTAGAAAACGAACTTGCTAATCCTTTAACATGCGTCGCAAAACCTTTCAACAGCGTGTTAATTCGCCATTTACCGTAGCGATCAATGAGCATGAAGAAACATTCATCATGGTTTGTATCTAAGCACTCATCCCCTACATTTAGTTGAATTGAGTAAGGCTCCATAATAACTGCGTTTTTCATATAAACACCCATAGGCATTGAAAATTGAAAGTCATCCATCTTAAGATTCCAGTTACAATCAAGCGGTTGAAATTGATACGAAGCCCAAGGGAAATATGTTTCGTTTTCTTTCTGTTCTTCTCCATTCTTTAAAACCCATTTTCCGCTTGCGAGAACGCTTACTGGTGTTGGACTTTCAGGGCCAGCGAGTAGATTAAGATTAGCTATACATCCAACGCCAATATGACCATGTAAGTGTTCAATATTATAATACCGTGCAATATTCGTAGAAACCATTTTATAGGCATCATTAATTGGCACGTGATGTTCAAGTGCTACCTTCACTAGCATATCTGAAACTCCGTCTGTATAAAAAGATGGTGGGGAACCATCCGTATTCATAGTCAAATGTTCATAATAACTGAGGTCTTCTTCATGTAGTTCATCCAAAATTTTCGGAAGGTCGGGACGAATGGAAGAATAGCGTAGCGATACATCGTACCCTAATGACAGCCTTGAAAGAACATCTTTTCCACTCATAGCCTCGTGATCCGCATCTGCTCCAAGCAATTTCATCTTAACAAGCGTTCGTTCTGAAGCTCCTGGGAAATGTCCTTCAATATGCTTTCCTAGCCGCTTTGCTTCCTGGATCCAATGAAGCATAAGATCATCTCCATTTAGCAAACGAGGCCAGCTCGTAAGCTCTCCTCCTTGTAGGACTGCATCATGATTTAACCACTTTTTAATATGGGCGTGAGAGAAAATCTCTGCTTCGTTTTCAAATTTCGTTTGAGAATCAAAGCGACACCACCAGTACATCGAATATGGTAGCGTTTTCATTTCTTCGATTAATGAAAATGCTGTTTCTGTATCTACTTGCAGCATAAGCATTAAGTTATCGTTGATTAATGTTGTTGTGCCGTGCTTAGCCGCATACTGTGCAAAAGTATGGGGATTATATAATTGAAACGGATGCACATGAGGTTCAATATAGCCGGGCACAATGTATTGGTCACGACAGTCAAACACTTCCGCAGATGAATCCAGCACAGCTGGCATTGCTTCACCAACGTACACAATGCGGTCGTCAACAATCCAAATGTTAGCTTTCATCCATTTATTTAAACGAGCATTTAAGTAGGTTGTTCCTTTTAATACAATCGTCGGGGATGTTTGATCACTCACAACCGAAAGCTGATTTCGAATTTGTCTATTTCTCCAACGATACATTCCTATCGACATGCGCTGTGCCTCCTTTTGGTTATACTGAATAGATTCCATTTACAAAATAACTTTTATTAATTTATGAGAAAAGGTGATGAAACATGAGACCAAATATTGGAATCATTAATGCTTTAATTCGACTTACGGTTGGCTTTACCCTGCTTTCTTTGGCAACCTCTCGTTTAACAAGACGCCCTTACCGGGATTCTTATTTATGGTTAGCTTTTTTGGCAGCAATGAAAATTGGTGAAGGAATTACGCGCTTTTGCCCTTTAGTATTTGCTTATGACAAATACCAAGAAGACCAACATGACTACACAGAGCGCCCACCGATTAACCCAAGTTAAAATGACCTAAATAAAAAGAAGAGCGAATGCTCTTCTTTTAGTTCTTTGATGCTTTTTCAAGGGCACGATATCCAATATCTTTTCGATAGAAGAAACCTTTTGCTACATCAATATGATTCATTTGTTTGTATACTTCTTCTTGTGCTTGTGAAAGTGTATCTCCTTTAGCTCCTACTAAAAGAACACGTCCTCCATTTGATACGTATGTTTGGCCATCTAAAGCTGTTCCAGCATGGAAAACAAGCGCTTCTTTGTTGATCTTTTCTAAGCCGTAAATTGGATTTCCTTTTTCATAAGATTCAGGATAACCAGCAGCTGCTAACACAATCCCCATAACGGCTTGATTATCCCACTCAATTTCAACGTCTTCGTTGTTTAAAATGCGAAGTAAAACATCAACTAAATCGCTTTTCATTCGCGGTAATACAACCTGTGTTTCAGGGTCACCAAATCGAGCATTAAATTCAATAACCTTTGGACCTTGCGCTGTTTGAATGAGTCCAGCATATAAAATACCCGTATACTCACAGCCTTCTTCAGCTAACCCTTCTGCCATTGGTAATAAAATTGTTTGAACCGCTTTTTCTACTTCAGCCTCACTGATTTGAGGAACCGGAGAATAAGCACCCATTCCACCAGTATTCGGGCCTTTATCCCCGTCAAACGCACGCTTATGATCTTGTGCAATGACCATTGGATATACCTTTGTACCACGTACGAATGCCATTAATGAAAATTCTTCACCGTCTAAAAATTCCTCAACTACAACAGTGGCGCTAGCTTCCTGGAACTTTTGATCAACCAAGAAGTCATGAAGTGTTTCTACAGCTTCTTCAACAGTTAAAGCGACAGTTACCCCCTTACCAGCAGCTAAGCCATCTGCTTTAATAACAATGGGTGCACCTTGTTTTTCTACATACGCTTTTGCCTCTTCGTAAGACGTAAATGTTTCATATGCAGCGGTAGGAATCTCATACTTTTTCATTAATTCTTTCGCAAAGCTTTTGCTTCCTTCAATCATAGCTGCTTTTTTACGAGGCCCAAAAATCGGCAGACCCTCAGCCTCGAAGCGATCTACAACTCCTTCAATTAGAGGATTTTCAGGGCCTACAATTGTTAGTTTGATATCTCTTTGTTTTGCAAAAGCCACTAGCTCATCATGATTGCTTTCATCGATTGAGACAAGCGTTGCCACGTCACTCATACCTGGATTACCGGGAGCTACAAATACTTCATTTACAAGTGGGCTTTTGGACGCTTTCCATGCAATTGTATGTTCTCTTCCACCTTTTCCGATAACTAAAACATTCACGTTCTTCACCTCATTAATGTTTAAAATGTCTTAAGCCTGTAAATACCATTGTAATGCCGTACTCATCTGCTTTTGCAATCGACTCTTCATCACGAATTGAACCACCTGGTTGAATAATTGCTGTAACACCAGCTTTAGCTGCTGCTTCAACTGTATCTCCCATTGGGAAGAAAGCATCTGATCCTAAAGCTGATCCTTGTGCTTTTTCACCCGCTTGCTCAATTGCAATTTTCGCTGCCCCAACGCGGTTCATTTGTCCAGCGCCTACTCCGACTGTCATATCGTCTTTTGCAAGTACAATCGCATTTGACTTTACATTTTTCACAACTTTCCATGCTAATTTCAAATCTGCCCATTCTTTTTCTGTTGGCTCACGCTTTGTTGGAACAGAAACCGTAGCATCGTCAAAACCAAATACATCTTCGTCCTGAACAAGCACGCCGCCTTTTACAGATGTTAAGAAGGATTCTTTTTGTGCATTTTCATCAAGCTCTACTGTTAGTAGACGTAAATTTTTCTTCGCTGTTAATACATCAATTGCTTCCTGATCAAATGAAGGAGCAATAATGATTTCTAAGAAGATTTCTTTTAATTGAATAGCTGTTTCGCGATCAATTGGACGGTTTGCTGCTACAATACCACCGAATATTGATGTTGGATCTGCTTCGTAAGCTTTTTGATAAGCTTGAGCAATCGTTTCACCCACACCTACTCCACATGGGTTCATATGTTTGATGGCCACAACAGCTGGCTCCGAAAATTCTTTTACAATCTGAAGTGCTGCGTTCGCATCATTAATATTGTTATAAGATAACTCTTTTCCATGCAGCTGCGTAGCCGTTGCAATTGAACCTTTTTGCGTTAATGGTTTTTTATAGAAAGCCGCTTCCTGATGTGGATTTTCTCCGTAGCGTAATCCTTGAACACGCTCATACGTTACTGTTAGCTTTTCAGGCGTCTTTTCACCCGTAATATTTGTTAGGTATTCAGCAATTAACGCATCATAAGCTGCCGTATGACGGAATACTTTCGCTGCTAGGCGCTGGTTTGTTTCAAACGAAACGTTTCCATTTGATTTTAATTCTTCTACTACGGTCGCATAGTCAGTTGGATCGACAACAACTGATACCGAACGATAGTTTTTAGCAGCTGAACGAAGCATTGTTGGTCCACCAATATCAATGTTTTCAATTGCTTCAGCAAGCGTTACATCGTCTTTTTCAATTGTCTTTTTAAACGGGTATAAGTTTACAACTACAAAGTCGATTGGTGAGATATTGTGCTCTTTCATTTGTGCCTGGTGCTCTTCGTTATCGCGTAACGCTAATAAAGCGCCATGAACATTGGGATGTAGCGTTTTTAAACGGCCATCTAAAATCTCAGGAAAACCTGTTACTTCAGAGATACCAATTACATCAATGCCGTTTTCTTCTAGCGTACGCTTTGTACCGCCAGTCGAAATAATTTCCACTCCTAATTCCTTCAGTTCTTTAGCAAATGAAACAATACCTTCTTTGTCAGATACGCTAATAAGCGCGCGTTTTGCTGTCATTTTGTAAACTCCTCCTGATTCGATCTCTCTTTTTATAACTTCCTTACACTATCACTCTACCATAGTAAAGTATTAAAACTTTTTTGACAACCCAGTCTATTATTTAACCATAAGCTGTTGAAACAGTTTGTTGAGTACTTGAGGATAAAACGTATGCTCAATCTCATGGATACGAGCTTCAACAGTCTCTCTTGTGTCTTCCTCATTTACACGAATTGCTTGCTGGTCAATAATCGGCCCCGTATCCATTCCTTCGTCTACAAAATGTACGGTAATACCAATAACCTTTACACCAGCATCAAATGCTTGCCCAATGGCATCCATGCCTGGGAACGCTGGTAATAATGAGGGATGAATATTAACAATTCGATTTTTATATGGTTGAAGTAATGTTGGACCAACTAAGCGCATGTAACCTGCTAATACTAGAAAATCTATGCTATTAGCCTGTAATTCGTTTAGAATTGCTTGTTCATAAGCTGCTTTATCAGGAAAGTCTTTAGGTGAGCAAACAAAGCACGGAATACCACATGCTTTTGCTCGCTCGATTACATACGCTTCTGGCTTATTACAAACCACAAGCTTAATCGTCGCCTTTAATTGACCCGATTGCGTTGCTTCGTATAGAGATTGAAAGTTGCTGCCGTTTCCTGAAGCAAAGACTGCAATATTCATCATCCAAGCACGCCTCCACTAAACTCTACCCCATTGCCTTCTGTCACGCGTCCAATCACAAACGCTTTTTCCCCTTTGCTTTCAATCGCATTGATGACCGCGTTCATTTCTTCTGGCTCCACCGCTAATACAAACCCAATTCCCATATTAAAAACTTCAAACATTTCTTTACGCTCTAAGCCACCATACTCTTGAAGGAAATCAAAGATTTTTGGAATTGGCCAAGAACCGTAGTCAATTTCTACTCCTAAACCATCTGGAAGCATGCGAGGAATGTTTTCAATAAACCCTCCGCCTGTAATATGGGCCATGCCTGCTACTTTTGCTGCTTCTAACGCTTGAAGCACAGGCTTTACATAAATTTTAGTTGGTGTTAAAAGCTCAAGGCCAAGAGCTTGATCAAATCCTTCATATACCTTTTGAAGATCCAGCTTTTGATCATCAACGATTTTTCGAACCAGTGAATAGCCATTGCTATGAATACCGCTTGATGAAATACCTACTAGTAGCTGTCCTGGCTTTACGTTCTCTCCAGTAATAATTTCCGATTTCTCAACCGCTCCAACTGTAAATCCAGCTAAGTCATATTCATCTTCCTCATATAACCCAGGCATTTCCGCTGTTTCACCGCCAATTAATGCACAATTTGACTGCTCGCATCCATCCGCAATTCCTTTTACAATTGCTTCGACTTTTTCAGGGACTGCTTTCCCACATGCAATATAATCCAGGAAATAAAGAGGCTCTGCACCTTGTACAACCACATCGTTTACACACATCGCTACAGCATCAATCCCGATAGTGTCGTGCTTATCCATTTGAAAAGCTAATTTTAATTTTGTACCAACACCGTCTGTTCCTGATACTAAAACAGGCTCTTTTAAGTTTAAGGAAGATAGATCAAACATTCCTCCAAATCCACCCACTGTGCCCATAATACCTTTACGCTCTGTTCGTGCAACGTGCTTTTTAATACGTGAAACGGCCTCGTAGCCTGCTTCTAAGTCAACTCCAGCTTGCTTATATGAATATGACATATTGTCACTCCTTTTTTACATTGAAACTAACAAGTTACTTTCTCATGTGGGTGTACGGTATCAGGATAAATTTCTGTTGGATATTTTCCTGTGAAACAAGCCATACACTGTCCACCGTTTTCATAATCTCGACCGATTGCTTCAATTAATCCTTCATTGCTTAAGAACTCCAAAGAGTCCGCTTCAATTAATTCACAAATTTCTTGTACAGAGCGAGTTGCTGCAATTAGCTCGGATGAAGAAGATGTATCAATTCCATAGAAGCATGGATTTTTGATTGGAGGTGCACTAATACGAACGTGAACTTCTTTCGCTCCTGCTTCTCGTAGCATGCGAACGATACGGCGACTTGTCGTTCCTCGAACGATTGAGTCATCAACCATGACAACACGCTTACCTTCTACAATCTTACGCACCGGAGACAGCTTCATTTTCACGCCTTGTTCGCGCAGCTCCTGTGATGGTTGAATAAACGTACGGCCAACATAGCGATTCTTAATTAATCCTAACTCATACGGAATACCTGATTGCTCGGCAAATCCAATGGCCGCTGAAATACTAGAATCCGGAACACCAGTTACAACATCTGCTTCGATTGGAGATTCCATCGCTAGCTGTTTTCCTAGGTTTTTACGTGCTGAATGCACATTAATACCATCAATGTTACTGTCTGGACGTGAGAAATAAATGTATTCCATACTGCAAATTGCACGATTTACATTTAACGTAAAGCGCTCAGATTTTATTCCTTCATCATCAATAATTAACAATTCTCCAGGTTCTACATCACGTTCGTGAACTGCTCCTACAATATCAAATGCACATGTTTCTGATGCCACGACATAAGCATCTCCTAGACGACCAAGTGATAGTGGACGTAAGCCATTTGGATCTAAAGCAACCATCATGGCATCTTCAGTTAAAATAACAAACGCATACGCACCCTTTACCATGGAGAGTGCATTTTTTACTTTGTCTTTCATATCACTATAGCCACTACGCTTAATTAAATGTGCTAACACTTCTGTATCAGAGGTGGATTGAAAAATGCTGCCTTGATTTTCAAGTTGGTGCTTTAGCGCATTGGCATTTACTAAGTTACCGTTGTGAGCTAATGCAATGCTTCCGTTATGAGAGCGGAAGTGAAGGGGCTGAACGTTTTCAAACCCTCCACCTCCTGCTGTTGCATAGCGCACGTGACCGATTGCTGCTTTTCCTTGAAGCTGATCAAGCTCACCGTGGCCGAATACTTCATTTACAAGGCCAACGCCTTTTGCCACGCTGACTTTTTCTCCATTTGTAACGGCAATTCCAGCTCCTTCTTGACCGCGGTGCTGAAGGCTGTGAAGGCCATAGTAAGCGATTTGACTTGCATTTTCATGACCCCATATGCCGAATACGCCACATTCTTCGTTTAAACCTTTTATTTCAGCAAGCATGGAATAGCTCCTTTCCAAGCTTTCGTTAAGTCTTGAACAAATTGTTGTACAACTGCATTTCCTTCATGCTTAATTGTTAATTCTCCGTTTTCAGTTACGCGTCCCACTAGCTTAGCATCCGCAACAATACTCTCGAAAGCCTGTTGATTTTGTGGTGCTACTGTCACAATAAAGCGTGATTGTGTTTCACTAAATAACTCTGCTGTTAGGTCACCGTTCACCGTAACTTCTACTCCAAGCCCGCTACCATTCATTACTTTCTCTGCTAGGGCTACCGCAAAACCACCTTCTGCAATATCATGTGCAGATTGTACAGTTCCTTGACGGATTGCTTGAAGAAGCTGATCTTGACGTGCTTTTTCTACTGATAAGTCTAGAGCAGGCGATTGGCCAAATACCTTACCGCTTTCAATTACTTTTTGAAGCTCAGTCCCAGCAAATTCTGCTTTCGCTTCGCCAATTACATAAATTAAGTCTTCTGCTTGTTTGGCATACTGAGTTGTAATATGCTTCACATCGTCAATTAGTCCAACCATTCCAATAACAGGTGTTGGATAAATTGCTTCACCTTTTGTTTCGTTATAAAGAGACACGTTACCACCGATTACTGGTGTTGAAAGCTGACGGCAAGCGTCGCTCATTCCGTCCGTTGCTTTTTCAATTTGCCAGAAAATTTCCGGCTTTTCTGGATTTCCAAAGTTTAAGCAGTCGGTAATTGCTAAAGGCTGTGCACCTGAACATACAAGATTACGAGCTGCTTCGGCTACGGCAATGCGTCCACCTACTTCAGGATCTAGATAAAGATAGCGAGAGTTACAGTCGGTTGTCATTGCTAATGCTTTATTTGTATCTCGCACGCGTACAACGGCTGCATCAGAACCAGGTGATACAACTGTATTTGTACGCACTTGATAGTCATATTGATTATAAACCCACTCTTTGTTTGCAATCGTTGGTTGTTGTAAAAGCTTCACTAGCATATCACTATGATTGTCTACTGTTGGTGCGTAAGCAGGTTGAGCTTGAAACTCACGGTAATAAGCTGGCTCTGCTGATGGTTTGTGATACACAGGTGCATCTTCTGCTAACGCATCAACTGGCACATCCGCTACCACCTCACCTTTATGAGTTAAACGAAGGCGTTTGTCATCTGTTACGTGACCAACTGATACTGCTTCTAAACCGTAGCGCTCTACGATATCTACAATCTCTTGCTCACGGCCTTTTTCAACAACGATTAGCATACGTTCTTGTGATTCAGAAAGCATCATCTCGTAAGGAGTCATACCTGTTTCACGCTGAGGTACAAGATCAAGATTCATTTCGATACCAGAACCTGCTTTACTCGCCATCTCTGCTGATGAACTCGTTAAACCAGCCGCTCCCATATCTTGAATACCAACTAATGCATCACATTTAATTAACTCTAAGCATGCTTCAAGAAGAAGCTTTTCCATAAATGGATCTCCCACTTGAACTGCTGGACGTTTTTCATCTGATTGATCTGAAAGTTCCTCTGATGCAAATGTTGCTCCATGGATACCATCGCGGCCCGTTTTAGCACCGACATACATCACCGTATTGCCAACACCTTTTGCTTGGCCTTTTTGGATGTCTTCGTGGTTAATTAAACCTACACACATTGCATTAACTAATGGGTTTCCTTCATAAGAGTCTTCAAACTGAATCTCTCCACCCACTGTTGGGATCCCAACGCAGTTACCGTAACCTGCAATCCCTGCTACTACTTCCTCAAACAAATGACGAACTTTTGGAGACGTCAGCTCTCCGAATCGTAAAGAGTTTAACAGCGCAATTGGTCTTGCTCCCATTGAAAAGACGTCACGGATAATTCCACCTACACCAGTTGCTGCTCCTTGGTAAGGTTCAATGGCTGATGGATGATTGTGACTTTCAATTTTAAATACAACTGCTTGATTATCGCCGATATCAACAATCCCTGCGCCTTCACCTGGTCCTTGAAGTACTTTTTCACCAGTAACAGGGAATTTCTTCAAAACAGGCTTAGAGTTTTTGTAGCTGCAGTGCTCTGACCACATAACAGAGAATAACCCTGTTTCTGTGTAGTTAGGCGTACGACCTAATAATTGCTCTACATTTGCAAACTCTTCATCTGTTAATCCCATATCTCGATATAGCTTTTGCTCTTTAATTTGCTCTACATTTGGTTCAAGAAGTAACGACATTTTGTTCCCTCCACTGCTTTACGATTGAT
Source organism: Priestia veravalensis (assembly GCF_001457055.1). Lineage (NCBI taxonomy): Bacteria > Bacillati > Bacillota > Bacilli > Caryophanales > Bacillaceae > Priestia > Priestia veravalensis. The sequence goes on from NZ_KQ758677.1 coordinate 18,948, forward strand.
TGAAATAATTTTAGTCCATCTGCGCTACCTAGAATATCACTAACTGCTCTTTCTGGGTGGGGCATCATTCCTAATACATTTCCTGCTTCATTTGAAATTCCTGCGATGTTTTGAAGACTTCCATTTGGGTTATCTTCGTATTGGAAAAGGATTTGATTGTTTTCAACCAATTGTTGTAACGTTTGTTCATCGCAATAGTAATTACCTTCACCATGTGCTACTGGAATTGCAATGATTTCGTCTTTGCCATAAGCATTTGTAAACATAGTTTCATTGTTAGCTACTTTTAAGTTAATGGTTTTACAGATAAATTTTAAATTTTCATTGCGACGCATAGCTCCTGGTAAAAGACCTGCTTCTAAAAGAATTTGGAACCCGTTGCAAACGCCTAATACAGGTTTTCCAGCCGCTGCTGCCTTTTTCACTTCATCCATTACGTTCGAAAAGCGTGCAATTGCACCTGAACGTAAGTAATCTCCGTATGAGAAGCCACCTGGTAACAGGATACCGTCATATTCGTCTAAAGACTTAGCATCGTGCCAAACATATTCTACTTCCTCACCAAGTTCATCTTTAATTGCATGATACATATCTACGTCACAGTTTGATCCTGGGAACACAATTACAGCAAATTTCACTGTACGACAACCTCCTCAACCTCGTAACGATAGTCTTCAATTACTGTATTCACTAAAAGCTTTTCACACATTTCTTTCACTCGCTCATCTAATGCATCTGTGCTATCAATTGTTAGCTCTAAGAACTTACCGATACGAACTTCTTGTACTTCTTCATAAGACATACGGTGTAATGAATTTTTAACGGCTACGCCTTGTGGATCTAGTACGCTTTCTCTTAATGTGACAAATACTTTTACTTTATACATGGTTGGGTTATCCTCCGATTCGCTGTAAGATTTTTTCGTATGCTTCTGTTAAACCGCCTAAATCTCTGCGGAAAACATCTTTATCTAATTTTTCGTTTGTATGAACATCCCAGAAACGGCAAGTGTCAGGTGAAATTTCATCAGCCAAGATGATATCTCCTTGAGACGTACGACCAAACTCTAATTTAAAATCAACTAAGAAAATGTCTCTCTCTTTAAAGAAAGAAGATAATACTTTATTAATTTGAAATGCTTGTGCTTTTAAGCTATCAATCTCTTCTTGAGTTGCAGCTTGTAGGAAAATGGCATGTTCGTCAAGGATTAACGGGTCTCCTAACGCATCATCTTTGTAATAAAGCTCTACAATTGGATTTTCAAATCGAATACCTTCTTCAACCCCAATACGCTTAGCTAAACTACCGGCTGTTGCGTTTCGAACCACTACTTCAAGCGGAACGATTTCAACCTGCTTTACTGCTTGCTCATAGTCAGATAGTTGTTTTACAAAATGTGTCTGAATTCCTTTTTCATGAAGCATTGAAAATAGCAAACTACTAATTTGGTTATTTAACTTTGCTTTTCCTTCAATCTCAGCTTTCTTTTCACCGTTAAATGCTGTTGCTTCATTTTTGTAAGCAACCCACAGTACATCTTGTTCATTTGTTGCATAAATCTTCTTTGCTTTTCCTTCGTAAAGTAGCCCTTGCTTTTCCATGCTGACACCTCTATATCCAGAATATTCTGATACCCATTTTTGCAGAAAGGCAAGGACTTACCTTGCCTTTTTTATTAAAGACCTAAACGTTCAAAAATCATATCTACACTTTTCAGATGATGCGTATGATCGAAGCAGTCATCAATTTCTTCTGCTGTTAAATGTTTTGTAATGCGCTCTTCTCCTTCGATTAGAGAGCGGAACGGGACTTGTGTTTCCCAAGCTTCCATCGCTTTAGGCTGAACTAGATCATATGCTTCTTCACGAACCATACCTTTGTTAATTAACGTTAGTAACACGCGCTGTGAATAAATTAAGCCGAGCGTACGATCCATATTGCGCTTCATGTTGTCTGGGAATACCGTTAAGTTTTTCACGATGTTTGCAAAACGATTTAACATGTAGTTCAGTGCAATTGTTGCATCTGGTAAGATAACGCGCTCTGCAGAAGAATGTGAGATATCACGTTCGTGCCAAAGTGGTACGTTATCATAAGCTGTTACCATGTATCCTCGAATTAGTCGTGCTAACCCCGTCACGTTTTCTGAACCAATTGGGTTACGCTTATGCGGCATAGCTGATGATCCCTTTTGACCTTTTGCGAAGTATTCTTCTACTTCACGTGTTTCACTCTTCTGAAGGCCACGAACTTCTACTGCAAACTTCTCAATTGAAGTTGCAATTAACGCTAGTACAGACATATAGTGTGCATGACGATCACGTTGTAGAGTTTGTGTAGAGATAGGAGCTGGCGAAATACCAAGTTTTTCACATACATACTTTTCAACAAACGGGTCGATGTTAGCAAACGTTCCAACTGCTCCAGACATTTTCCCAAACTCTACTTCAGCAGCTGCTCGCTTCAAACGCTCTAAGTTACGCTTCATTTCTTCGTACCATAACCCCATCTTTAAGCCAAATGTTGTTGGCTCTGCGTGGACACCGTGCGTACGACCCATCATAACCGTATATTTATGTTCTTGTGCTTTTTCTTTTAATACCTCAATAAAGCGCTCAACGTCGTTTACTAAAATATCGTTTGCTTGTTTAAGTAGGTAAGATAAAGCTGTGTCCACAACATCTGTAGAAGTTAAACCATAGTGTACCCACTTACGCTCTTCGCCAAGTGTTTCTGATACCGCACGAGTAAACGCAACAACGTCATGTCGTGTTTCAAGTTCAATTTCATTGATTCGATTAATATCAAAAGATGCATTTTCACGAATTAGCTTTACATCTTCTTTTGGAATGTGTCCTAATTCAGACCATGCTTCACAAGCTAAAATTTCAACTTCTAGCCAAGCTTTAAATTTATTCTCTTCAGTCCAAATTGCTGCCATCTCTGGTCTTGTATAACGTTCAATCATATTGTTAATTCCTCCGTTCTTTCCCATATTCCCAATGATTCGGCTTTTTCTACCGCCTCATCTATCTTATCAGCTAATACAGTAATATGTCCCATTTTTCGTTTATGTTTCGGAACTTTTTTTCCGTACAAATGAAGGTGCATATCGTCTAAATATTCGATTTTTGCCATTGTTTCTTCAATATGCTCTCCTAATAGGTTAACCATAACAGCAGGTTTTAACAATGTTGATTGAACTAGCGGCCAGTTACAAATCGCTCGAACGTGCTGCTGAAATTGCGATAAGCTGCAAGCATTGATTGAATAATGTCCGGAATTATGTGGTCTTGGTGCTAATTCATTAATATAGAGATTGCCTTCTTTTGTTAAGAACATCTCAACAGCAAGAGTCCCAACTAAGTTTAGGCCTTTTGCAATTTCTTTTGCATATTCAATTGCCGTTTGCTCTTGGCTAGCTGTAATACGTGCTGGCACAATGGTTTGGTGTAAAATATGATCTTTATGAATGTTCTCAGCAACTGGTAAGCATACAATGTCGCCTCTCATATTTCGGTGAACGATTACAGAAACTTCTTTATCTAAGTTCATCCATTGTTCTACGATACATTCAGACTGTGATAATAATCCTTCTGCTTCAACTACGTCATGACTGCTTTTTAAAAGAACTTGCCCTTTGCCGTCATAGCCTCCTCTACACGTTTTTACTACGCAAGGATAGCTAATCGTCTCGACAGCCTTTAACAGCTCTTCTTTATTCTTCACAATGGCATACTGAGGTACGTTTAGATTTAGATTAGTAATCATTTCTTTTTCTAAACGACGATTTTGAGTAACTGCTAATAAACGACTTCCTTGTGGCACATAACATTTCGTTTCTAACCACTTCATCATCTCAACATCAACGTTCTCAAATTCATATGTGATTACATCTGAAACTTCTGCAAGTCGTTCAATTGCCTTTCGATCGTCATAGGCACCAATCACTTTAATATCAGCTACTTGACCACATGGAGAGTCTTCTGTAGGTTCTAAAACAGCTATATAGTAACCCATTTCCTTAGCAGCTAGGGCAATCATTCTCCCTAGCTGGCCTCCGCCAACAATCCCTATTGTTTTTCCTGGACGTATAAGAACATTAGACAAGTTGATCACTGCTTTCTAATACGGATAATCGAATTGATTCTCTTCTCTCATCTAGCTGTTTACTAATGCCCGAATCTGATGTACCTAAAATTTGAGCTGCAAGCAAGCCTGCATTTGTTGCTCCTGCTTTGCCGATTGCTACTGTTGCGACCGGAACACCTCCGGGCATTTGAACGATGGACAGCAATGAATCTAAGCCATTCAAGTTACTTGATTTAACCGGTACACCAATCACAGGCAATACTGTTTTTGCAGCAATCATACCTGGTAAATGTGCTGCTCCCCCTGCTCCTGCGATAATAACTTGAATTCCTCTTTCCTTTGCTGTTTCGGCGTATTCAAACATATAATCTGGAGTTCTATGTGCCGATACAACTTTCTTTTCGTAAGCAATATCTAATTCTTCTAAGATGTCACAAGCATGTTGCATTGTAGACCAATCTGACTGACTTCCCATGACAACAGCAACTTTTACATTCATAGATAAAAGCTCCTTTTTTAATTTATAAAAAAAGCCTAGAATGATGTGATTTCCAAAAGGAAAGTCACAATCACTCTAGGCTTTATTAATTCGTACCTTTACTATAAGTTGCAGGATACGAATAGTTAATCCTAATTGATTGTTCTTTCCTCATAGTCCAATAATTTACGGTTATTGGGTAGAAACTCTCAGGCCATATTCCTGAATATTATATGAGGTTTCGTTTCTCTTATTTGCAACTTAATGATAACAGCCAACCATGAAAAAAGTCAACTCAAAAATCGAATATTTAACTTTTAATTTTTAATAATGTTCGTGTTTAAAGTGATTTTCCTTCAAATATGATTTGTTGCTTTACAGGAACATGCTCTTTAACCCCATTCTTGACCGTTTCTTCAAAGATAGGCTTTTCTATTCTTCTCACAGGCATATAGCCATCTTTTTTCATACGATCTAAACAATCAGCAATCGTTTCATTTTCACCTACTTCATACATAGCTTTTTTCTTTTTCTTCTCACTCATAGTAAAATCTCCTTTTTATTCGAGAATATAGAAAAAAGGCTAGTCATTTGACTAGCCTTTTTTCGCTGTTGCCTGGCAACGTCCTACTCTCACAGGGACAAAGTCCCAACTACCATCGGCGCTAGAGAACTTAACTTCCGTGTTCGGCATGGGAACGGGTGTGACCTCTCTGCTATCGTCACCAGACATGATTTGAGATTATTCTCTCAAAACTAGATAACATTTCGCTGAGTACTTCGTGTACTATCGTTTTGGTTAAGTCCTCGATCGATTAGTATCAGTCAGCTACACACGTCGCCGTGCTTCCACCTCTGACCTATCAACCTGATCATCTTTCAGGGATCTTACTAGCTTGCGCTATG
>NZ_KQ758678.1:0-23842 GCF_001457055.1 Priestia veravalensis
ATCAACTAGAAAAGCGAATGAAACGGGCAAAGCTGCCTTACACCAAAACGATTCATGATTTTGACTTTACATTTCAACCAAGTCTGAGCGAGAAAAGGGTCAAGGAAACCTTAACATGTCGCTTTATTGCCAATGGGGAAAATCGCATATTACTGGGTCCTCCGGGTGTAGGAAAAACTCATTTAGCCGTCTCCTTTGCGATTGAAGCGATTACCCAAGGATATACAGCCCTATTTTTGTCGGCCGACGACTTAGTGGCTCAGTGCCGCAAGGCCAATGATAAAGGGACACTCCAGCGACTCGTAAATCGTTGGAGTCGTCCAGACGTGTTAATTGTAGATGAAGTAGGTTATTTTCCTTTTGATGAACTAACCGCCAATGTTTTCTTCCAGGTTGTTTCAAAGCGATACGAACAAGGAGCAATGATTTTAACATCTAATAAATCGTACCTTGAATGGGGAAAAGTTTTTGGTGACGATGTATTGGCAACGGCTATCTTGGATCGCCTCTTACATCATGCGATTACATTTAACATCAAGGGTGACTCCTACCGTTTGCGAGAAAAGAAAAAAGCAGGAATTTATCCTGCCCAAACAACGATTTAGCCGTTCATAATGGGGAATTTCATTTCGTTGAAATTGGGGAAATTTGAATCGTTGTTGACATCTACTATAATTTGACTAGGCATTTACGTTACATTCACATTATATTTATTTGTTTTTTGTAATTTCATTATAATTTTTCGAATCTTTGGTAGTGATATTTGGTCCGTTTTGCTTTGTAGCTTTACTATCCTCTGGTTTGCTTATTGAACATAAAATTCCGTGATGTTCATAATACATAATATCCTATCCCCTTACATCTTTTATTTAATCCGTATTAAACAAGTGATTTGTGACATACTTCCCTAGTTAAATTGGGAATATTTCCGGCTAGAGAGAAGTAAGTCATATTAATAGGAGTTTTATTGTTATTTATCGCTAAAGACGATGTATATCCCGATTTTACAATAACATCAATTAAGCGCCATCTATATTTCATAAATGCACTGGTGTAATTTGACACATCAATTAAATGAGGATTTAAACTTAACCCCTTGCCAAGTCCTTTTAACAAAGCTTCCTTTCTTGTCCATATTCTATAAAACATATCATATTTTTCTAAGCCTTTTAATTCATTTATTAAGTCTATTTCTTGAGAAGAAAAAGCTACGTTAATAACTTCGAATATGTCTATGTCTTTATTAATAAACTCTATATCAATTCCCAATTCATTATCTTTTGTAACAGCTATCACAGCAACGCTGTTTGTGTGTGAAAGATTAAACTTAATTGCATTATTTAAATAAGGTTTGCCAAAATCGTTATAAAAAAATTTAAGTTGTTCCGGTGGCTCTTTAAGATAGAAACTTAAAACCTTTCGTAGGTTTGCACGTATAAAACAGTATTCATTTTTTAGAGAATATGTTTTAAAAGATTCCATACGTCTAATTTCATCCTTAGATAGAATAAATTTATAATGGTTAATATCTTTTTCTATAAAATCTATTGGCACAGTCCATATGTGTATATCGTTTGTTTGTAAATTTAAAAACATTTTTTTATTAATGGGTGGTAACATAACTATTTAAATTCAGCCTTTTTTTATCATAACTAACTAATTCAATTAGACTGTTTAGAACCTCTTTATATTTGTCGTTGATGAAAAAATGTTCACCATCAAACACTTTTAGATTAAAGGTATTACTAGTTAGTTCTCTCCACTGCTCTGCACCAACTATTGGTGCAACCTTATCCCTATTTCCACTAAATGCTGTTATCGGACAAGATAATTGTTCATTTTGTTCATTAAAAATGTAATTTTCACATAGGGTAAAATCAGCTCTTAATATAGGCATTACAAGTTCTAACAGTTCATTGTTGTTGATGATTTCATCGTTAGCTCCGTTTATTTCTTTTAATCTATCAATAAATGCTTCTTTAGATAAATTTGAAGCCTTTTGTATTTTTTTTGGATACGAAGGGCTGCTAGCCCCTGAAACAACTAGTCGTACAGGATTTACAGCGTAATTTTTTTGCAAGTAGCAAGCTAATTCATAAGCAATAAGGGCTCCCATACTGTGCCCAACAAAAATAAAAGGCTCTTTTAACTTTAAGATATTATATGATAGCTCATAAACGACTTGTTTTATATCTGTATAAGGTTCCTCGCTAAATCTATTGCCTCTACCGGGCAACTCAACAATATAGCAGTTAGCATATTCTTCTAAATCCTGAATCCAGTGAAAGAAAGAAGGTATTCCTCCGCCTGCATAAGGAAAAAATATTATATTTAAATTACCCTTATCGATCTTTTTAGGATTCCAAAGCCATTTGCAATTCATAATATAACAACCCTTACATTATAATGTCATAGAACTCTATACTTAAAATGATTTTAGTTTATTTATTAAAAACACATACCCACGCAGAAATTATTGTGAGTATGTGTTTGATTTATTAAATTACTTAAGAGAAACAGGAAGAGTAAGTAAGCGTCTATGAGCGGTATTAGGCGCCCAATCACCTTCTTGATCTAAAAGTCTTATATTAGGGAATCGAGTAAACAAGGTAGTATAAGCAATCTCCGCCTCTAATCTAGCTAAGAATGCACCTAAACAAAAATGTTTACCCTTCCCAAATCCCAGGTGTGGGTTAGGTGAACGGGTAATGTCCAACTTATCCGCGTTCTCAAATATTTTTTTATCTCTATTTGCTCCCCCAACAGCTACTAGAACTGGTTCTCCTTTTTTTAGTTCTTTTTCACCTATTTTTGTATCCACTTGCGTATAGTAGCCAATACGTTGAACAGGTGTTTCATAGCGCATTAATTCCTCTACTGCTGTTTTTATTAAAGAAGGATCGCTTAATAATAACTGTAGCTGATCGTTATTTAGTATCAAATTTCGGGCCCCAACTGCAATGAGGTTTACTGTAGTCTCATAACCAGCAAAAAGGAGAAGGATGCACATTGACAATAATTCGTCTTTTGCTAGTTTGTCGCCTTTTTCTTCTATAGCAATTAATTCGCTAATTAAGTCGTCAGCAGGATTATGGCGTCTTTGCTCTACTAGAGTTTCAAAGTAATTTAGTAAGTTAAGTTTTGCTTCATATCCCTTTTCTCTCGCTTCAGGTCCTTGAGTTGCATCAAAACTTCTTACTAAATCAGTTGTCCATTCTCTAAAATTGTCAACATCATCGAGTGGAACCCCTAGCATCGTTGCAATTACTATTGCAGGAATTGGTGAAGCGAGATCTGCCACAATATCCATTTCTCCCTTTTCCTCGGCCTTATCTAATAAAGAATTTACTAATTTTTCAATATCAGGTCTGAGAGATGCAATGGCTTTGGGAGTAAACGGTTTAGCAACTAAATTACGAATTCTAGTATGATCCGGTGGGTCAAGGTCTAGCATATTATCCGGAAGCTCATTAAGTTTTTTGTATTTTTCAGGTGGTTGTTGTACATAACTAGGATAACCTTCAGGCATTTTCTTACCGAAATTTGGATTCATTAAAATTGTACTTGCTTCTTCATAACCGGTTACAAGCCATAATTTCATTTCCTTTAAATAATGAACTGGAGATTCGTCTCTTAATCTTTCGTAAAATGGATAAGGATTCTTTGCAAATTCGGGCCATCTAGGATCAAAATCTTCAATTTTCCATTCCTTTTGTAAAGTTGTAGTCATTAGTAAAGCCTCCTAATACTTTTTCTTTAATTTATTTAATTAGCTCTTTTATTTGCTTGTAGAATATCTGCTTAATCTGTTGTGCTTCGTTTTGGTCTATTAGATTTTTATTGTATTCAAGTAAACCCACTATCTCTCCATTCTTCTCCCCTAGTACCAAGCTTATATCCAACTTCTTCTTTACAGGACTATAAAACTCTAAAAGCTGATGAAGAGGAGGTGCATCTTTTAGTTTAACTAAAGATACCTCTATATCACCAAAATCAATATTTCCAGAAGGAGCGTTTTGTAGAGCGAAAACTGTTTGGAATATAGGGCTCCTTTTGGCTTGGCCGCTATTTGGGGATAGCTTCTCTAATAAATCTTCAATAGGAAACGTCTGATGGTCTAAGGCTTTACTTACCGTATTCTTGGTTTTCTCAATAACTTCATCAATTGAATCTCCATTATTAATGGATACATTTAGCAAAATTGTGTTTACAAACATCCCTACTAGATTTTCTATTTCATCTTTAATACGTCCGGCCACTGGAGTTCCTATAATAAATTTATCTTTCCCAAAATATTTCGACAAAGATAAACTATATAAGCTAAAGAGTGTCATAAAAAGACTAATTTGTTTTTGGTTGCTAAGCTTTTTTAATTTTAGACTATCTGCATTATTAATATTAATTACTTCAAAATCAACACTAAATTCTTTTTCGGTTTCTGTTTCAAGTAAGTAATTGAAGTATTCATTCCCCAGTGTCTCTTTCCAAAAATTATATTCTTCGTTGCTCTCTTTGCTGGTTAGATATTGTCTTTCCCAATATGAGTAATCATCGTATTGTATAGCAAGCGGCGGCAATTTTGGTTCTCTATTTGCTGCTAAACTTTTATATACTTCAGACAACTCGTTAAAGAAAACTCCTCCAGACCAACCATCGAATACCGAATGATGCATTACCAAGACTAATATATGTTCATTTTCTCTAAGCTTAATTAAGGAAGGTCTGAGTAAAAAATCTTTCTCTAAGTTAAATGGAGTCTTTATCTCTCGTTCTATATAATCTAATATCTGTTCTTCTCGCTCAAACGCATTGTCTGCTTGTTCTAGTATAGATATTTTGTAATGAGTAATATCTTTAATTACTTGTAAAACTTCTTCTCCTTCTTCTTTAAAAGAAACTTTTAACACTTCGTGTCTGTTAACTAAATACTTTATTGCCTCTACTAAGGCATTAACTTGCAGCACTCCTTTTAAACGGAGTGCCACAGACATATTTGTAATTGCGGAGTTAGGATTATCTTTATACATCCGCCATAATCTTTTTTGAGAAGATGAAGCTGATATTAAGGTGTTTTTAGATGGTCTCTCTGTAATTTCGTTTGATTGATTATTTAACAACAAGGCTAGTAATTCTTGTTGTTGCTTTGAAAGTTTACCGATTCTTTGTGTTAACTGTTCATTCATATTGATTACACCCTAACTTTGTCTTGCATTTCTTTTATTTTTTTCATAACTTCATCATCTGTCAATGACTCTATACTATTAAGAGTATCTAACAAACGTTGTTGCTCATTGTTACTTTCTTTTTGGCGTTCTCTTACAATTTCCGCTAACTTTTCTACAGTTGTATTATTAAAAAATTCCGCTAAAGTAATTTCGATGTTAAATGTTTTACGAATTTTAGATACTATTTGAGTTGCTTGAAGTGAGTTTCCACCTAAATCAAAGAAGCTTTCATCTACGCTTACAACTTTAATACCTAATACATTATTAAAAATGTTAAAGGCAATCTCTTCCTCGAATTCATCTATTGGTTTTTTAATGCTTTCTTTTTGCCCAATTTCTTCATAATTAGGTTGTGGTAATTTATTTCTATCTATCTTTCCATTTGGATTTAGTGGAATACTTTCCACTTTAATAAATTGAAACGGGATCATATAGTAAGGAAGCTTACTCTTTGTAAATTCTAGTAATTCTTTTTGGGAAATTTCGCTATCTTTAGTAGTAATGTAAGCTATTAGTCTTCTTCCAAATTCTTCGTGATCAATATCAATAACAACTGCATTTGTAACATTTGAATAGCTTTTTAATACATTTTCAATTTCTTCTAGTTCTATGCGGAAGCCTCTTATTTTAACTTGTCTATCTATTCGGCCAAGGAATTCTATATTGCCATTTGGTAACCATCGTACTAGATCCCCTGTTTTATAAAGTCGATCCCCTACCACACACTCAAAAGGACTCTTTATAAATTTTTCAGCTGTTAATTCGTTTCTATTTAAATATCCTCTGGCTAATCCTATTCCACCAATATGCAATTCTCCTGGGACACCTTGAGGAACAGGATTCAAATGCTCATCTAAAATAAATGCACTGTGATTAGCCATAGGCTTTCCGATTGGGGGCGTTTTTAGATATTTCCCCTGACAATCCATTAATGTCACTGCCACAGTAGTTTCTGTCGGACCATATCCATTAAAGAGTTTTCGATTTTTATTTGCCCATTGTTCTACAAGCATTCCAGAAGGTGCTTCTCCTCCTACAGAGACAAGGCGTAAGGTAGTTAGCTCGTCAGGATTTAACAATGGTAAAAGTGCCGGCGGTAACTCTGCTACTGTTACTTGTTCGGTTTTAATAAGTTTAGTTAAATCTTCGGGTGAAACTCTTTCATTATTATCAGCAATACTTAATTTTGCTCCATTTAGCAATGCAGAAAAGATTTCAAACACCGATACGTCAAAGCCTAATAGCGCAAACTGAACTATTGTGTCATTATCTTTAATTTTATAGTCTTCTGAAATAGACTTTATAAAGTTTACAACAGATAGATGCTCAATCATAACGCCCTTGGGTTTGCCGGTGCTTCCTGACGTATAAAGTACATAAGCTAGATTAGTAGGTTTTATATTTAATGTTAAATTACTAGTGGATTCTTGTTCAATCTCTTGTTTGTGCCTATCTACTAGGATAGTACAAGCGACACTTTCCCCTATCTTGCTTACCAAACTCCCCTCACTAATAGCTACCTTCACTTGTGAATCGGTAAGAATATGATCAATCCTATCTTGTGGGTAACCTGAATCAATAGGAATATAGGTTCCCCCAGCTTTTAGTACTGCTAATAGAGAAACTATCATATCCACTGAACGATTTAAGCAAATTCCAACGAATGTTTCTTCTTTTACCCCTTTCGCCTGTAAGTATCTAGCTAATTTGTTTACTTTGTCATTTAATTCTTGATATGTTAAGACTTTCCCCTTAAAAGAAACAGCAATAGAATTTGGATATTTTAAAACTGTTTCTTCAAACACTTCAACTAAGCTTTTATTAACTATTTCTGTATTTTTACCGTGAGCCCATATACTTATCACTTTCTCTAAAGAGTCCGGATTTAAAAGTGATAATTTGTTAATTGATACATCTGGATTTTTAGATAAATTTAATAAAGTACTCTCATAATTGTTAACCAATTGTTTAATTGTTTCTTCTTTAAATAAATTTCGATTATATTCAACTACTACAACTAGTTCTCCGTTGCTTTCATATGTAATAAAACTCATATCAAACCTAGAACCAGAATCGTGTAAAGTTTCGTGTTCTAATTTTAAATTTTTCATCTTAGGTAAGCTATCACTTACCATTGACTCAGATGTAAACTCAACTTGAAATAATGGGTGTCTGCTTGGTTCCCGCTTTGGGTTAGCAGCTGCCACAATTTTCTCAAACGGTAAATCCTGATTATTAAAAGACTCTAGAACAGATTCTTTGACTGTTGAAAGTGTATCTCTAAAAGTTACATCCCCGGAAATATTAGTTTTAATTGGTATCATATTAACAAAGAAGCCAATAAGTTTTTCTACCTGAGAATTTGTTCTATTGGCACTTGGAGTCCCTACTACAATTTCATTTTGTTGGGTATACTTATGAAGCAATACCTTAAAGGCAGCTAACAAAGTCATATATTGTGTTGTTCCTGCTTGCTTGGCTAGATCTTTTACATTATCCAGAATATCCCCAGATAAAACTCTTTTAAATCTATGTCCCTCTAAGTTTAGTTCTTTAGGGCGAGGAAAATCAGTCATTAATTCTGTAACCTCAGTATTTGACATTTTTTCCTTCCAAAACTTATTTAACTCATCTAAACGATCCCCCGCTAAATGACCTCTTTGCCATATTGAAAAGTCAGGATATTGTATATTAATATCTTCTAATTGATTTTCATTATTATACGATGTGGTTAACTCATTCATAAATACTGTGTATGACCAAGCATCCCATATAATATGATGTGCAACCCACAACAGATAATGCTTTTCTTCAGAAGCTTTAATTAATAAAACTCTAAATAAAGGTCCTTCCTCCAAGTTAAACGGCATTGAAGAATTTTTCTTTAATATCTCTTCTAAATCCAAATCATCTTGCAGCAAATTAATAGTTTCAAGTTCGTGAAATATCCATTGTTTTACGACTTGTTTTACTACTCCTTCTTCATCTATAAAGTGAGTACGTAAGGATTCGTGTCTTTTTATTATAGTGTTTAAAGATTCTTCTAATTTCCCAACATTTAACTCCCCAGTTAACGTGATTAGGGCAGAAACGTTATTTTGATTATCTCCTGCTGCTAAGCTATCTATAAACCATAGCTGTTCTTGTTGGTATGAAGCAGGAACCTTATCCCCAATTTTACGAGGCACTAACTCGTTTTTCTTTTTACTAGCAGCGCATGAACCTTTCAGCATAGCAATCATTGCAGCTTTTTTATCTTTAGGTAGCTTTGCTAATTTACTTGCTAAATCACTCATTCTAACTCCTCCGTTTAACTTTTATTGATGTCTTGATTACTTGTGTTTTTGAGTGGTTTAGTGTACTCGACTAAACCATTTTCTGTAATAGCTTTTACTTTACTTACCTTACTAAATAATATAAATAACATTCCTATTAATATGAATATTCCGCCTACTATAAAGGCTATGGTCATACCCACTTTGTCACCAATAAACCCTCCCAATATAGCTCCTAATGGGGTGGCTCCCCACATAAAAGTACGGATGGAAGCGTTCATTCTACCCTGTAAATTACTTGGGGTTACAGACTGTCTTAAAGTAACCTGGTTAATATCAAGTATAGGTAAGAAAAGCGCCCCTAGGAACCACAGGATACTAAACGAGATAATTGGCGTTACTAATGAAGATAAAGGTACGGCTCCTAAACTTAAACCAAGAAATGTTGAAGCTAATAATAAGCTTTTACCAACGCCTATTTTGTCGCTTAATCTTTTTGATAACATAACTCCGATAATTAGACCTATACTGCTTATGGAAAAAATAACTCCAACCTGTGAAGGAGATAATTTAAGGTTTTGATATGCGAAAACAACGACTATAGTTTGTATAAGAGCATATCCAAGGTTAACAAGTGTAAGGGATATTGTAAGGCTTTTTAAAATATTGTTACTAAATACAAAATGAACTCCCTCTTTTATATCCCTAAATACCTTAGTATCTTTCTTTTGTTCTTTTTTAACATCAAGATTATCCTTAATTGCTATAAGAAATACAGCTGAAACAAGATAACTGACTGCATCAAAAAGAAAAGCTTTTACAGTTCCTAGTACATTAATCACCCAACCAGCAATTGTTGGACCTACAACTTTGGATGCGGAATCAATTAATGTTAATTTCGCATTACCATCTGATAACATATTCTTTTTTAAAATCCCTGGTACTAGGGTCATATAAGACACGTTAAATATTAGCGAAAACACCCCTGATAACGCGGCAACTATATAAAGATGTGTCAACGTTAATACATCAAAATATGCAAGCACTGGAATAGAGACAATTGCGAGAAATCTTACTATATCTGAAATTATCATTAGCATCCTGGGGTTATACCGATCCGCCATTACTCCAACAAATAGACCCAAAATAGGGAAAGAGATGGTCTCTATAGTTTTTAAGAGACCTGCCTCTTTTGCTCCATAACCTAATACCATAATGGCAAGAGTAGGTAATGCAAGCGAATTAATCGAAGTTCCCAAGTAGCTAACTGCTAATCCAGACCATAGTTTTGTAAAGTTTTTATTCTTCCAAATATCATTCTTAAAAAATTTGCTCATAGTTAAGAATCCCTTTCTAACTCGCCTAATATCTGTTCTAGATTATCTGTATCTCCGAGTAACTCCCTTAACTCTTTTTCAAGTTCTTCTTCTTTTTCAAGCTCTATTCTGTTAATTTCGTTAACTATATCCTTAATAGTTGGATTTTCAAAAATGTACCTTAAAGAAAGACGTACTTCAAAGACTTCTTCTATTCGAGACATTAATCTCGTAACCAATAAAGAATGACCACCTAAATTAAAGAAGTTGTCATTGACGCTATTTACAGGTGTGTTTAGTAACTCTTCCCACAGCAGTTTCATTTTTTCTTCCGCTTCAGTCATCTCGACTTCTTCTAATTCTATTTTTAATTTATTTAGATAGTCTAGTGGGTCAGCAAGTTGAGACCAATCTACTTTACCATTAGGTGTTAACGGTATCTTTTGAACTTCTATAAATACCTTAGGTACCATATAGCTCGGTAGTAAATCGTTTAAATAGCAACGAAGATTTTCGATATTATCTTTGCTGTCTAATTCAAAATTAATGTAAGCGACCAAGCTTTCTGATATTTGGTTATCCCTAAACAGATTGACCGCAGCATTCTTTACCTGAGGATGTGTTTTAAGAGCTGCCTCTATCTCCCTTAACTCTATTCTGTATCCTCTAACTTTTACTTGGTTATCTTTTCTACCATAAAAAACAATTCTGCCATCTGTAAGGTAATAACCAATATCACCTGTCTTATAAATAATATCTTCGTTATTATTGGTGAATGGATTACTAATAAATTTTGCGTTGGTAAGACTTTCGTCGTTTATATAACCACTTGAAAGATATGGTGTTCTAATACAAATCTCACCTATTTCTCCAAATCCACATAATTGGTCTGCATTATTCATTATTAATAGTTGAACTTCGCTATTTATAGGTTTTCCTAAAGTAATCTCACAATGATTTTCTGTATCCGAGACAGTTTCATATGACATCGCCTGAGGAGTTTCGGTTGCTCCATAAAAGTTAGTACATATTACATTCGGTGCAACCTTTTTTAATTTATTTACAAGGTCAACGGTTAAAATATCTCCGCTAAAGAAAATGTGTTTAAGTGATTTGACTACTGGTACATTTTCTCCTTCTGCTAAAATATATCCAAACTGAGGGGTCATATGTGAAACGGTTATTTCTTTTGTTACAAACCACTCTCGCATTCTCTTTGGATCCAACATTTCATCCTCTGATGGAATGTGCAATGTAGCTCCATTTACAATTGGTGTAAAGATATCTCTTAATACTGGATCGTGAGATAACCCTGATAACATACTAAAATTGTCATTGACATTGAATTTTGAGTTTTCACTATGCCATTTTACAAATCTCGTTAGTGGAGAGTGAGTGTTCATTATCATTTTAGGTTCCCCTGTTGTCCCCGATGTAAATAAGACATATGCGTTATCTCTACCACAAATTTGCGTTTTAATGTCAGAGTCATCCACATTTAAATCCTCTATGCTACTCATTGTTAGTTGCAATGTTGAAACATCTAAATACTGTGTTAAATCTATTGGTAGTTTACTTCCGTGCAATAATATTTTGGGAGATAATGCTTTAATTAGCTGTAAATTCCGTTTAACAGGATAATTTGTATTTAGTACATAAAACACAGCTCCTGTTTTAATAACCCCCAGCAACAATACAATGAAGTTTATACTTCTTTCTCCAGATAGTGCGACATAATCACCTTTTACTATTCCGTGTGTTGTTAGATAGTGTGCTACTTTGTTACTTAGCTTATCTAACTGCTCATATTTCATAACAGTTTTGGAACTATCAAGTGCTATATTATTAGGAACAAGCTTTGCCCTTGTTTTAAATAGATTGATTACTGGATCTTGTTCCACGTAATTTAGCGGAATAGTAGGCGATGGTAATATCCTATCTTCTTCCCTACTACACAAAGAGTACTTATCGATATTAATATCAGGGTTGTCTAAAATTTGAGATAAGAAAATCTCAAATTGTTTTGTTAAGTTCAACATTCTATTTTGGCTAAAAAGTTCATTATTATAAACAATGTTAACAACTATATCTTCCTTATTTTCTTTAACATAGAAATTCAAATCAAACTTGGAATCAATTTCATACTCTTCAATAACTTTAGTTTTTAAAGAGTTTAATTTAATTTCTGGATCCGGAAGATTTAACATATTAAACATAATATTAAATAGTGAGCTAGTAGCCCCAGACCGCTCCGGCTTTATAACCTCTACAACTTTTTCATACGGGATGTTATTGTGTTCATAAGTTTCTAAGAATGTAGCCTTGACTCTTGATAGAAGTTCCATAAAAGTTGGTTCTCCAGATAGGTCTGTTCTTATAGCAAGTGTGTTTACAAAATATCCAATTATAGATTCATAGGTTGAATCGTTTCTGTTTGCAATAGGGGTTCCTATAACAATATCTTTTTGATTAGACAGCTTGTACATAAGTGCTTTCGTTACTGCTAAAAGTAGCATATATGTTGTTGACTTACTTTTACTGATGATGTTCTTCATTTTAGTTATTTGCGATTGATTAATTTTGAATGATACGTGCTTTTTCGATAAATTATCCTTAAAGTAATTTCTATCTTTCGGAATATTAACGTAATGCAAAGCACCATTCATTTTGTCTCTGTAAAAATCCAAGGATTTACTAATCCTAGAAGGATCTAATTTTTTGTTATACGAATAGGTATAATCTTTATACTGATATTTTGGGTCAACTAAAGTATGCTCTTTGCCTTCTTTAACTGAGTTATATATACTAGCCAACTCATTAAATAATAAAGTTCTTGACCACCCATCAAATATAATGTGGTGCGCCACAAGAACTAAGTAGTATTTGTTTTTGTTCACAGCATACAATACTGCTCTAAATAAAGGTCCCTCCTTTAAATTGAATGGGACATCTACCTCTTTATTAATAATTTCTCTTATTTCTTGTTCAAGCAAGTCTTTCTCAACATAAGAATTTATTACTTTTAAATTTATATTTTTCCCACTGGTTACTTCCTGGAAGATGTGACCTTCCCTCTCAAATAATATTGTTCGCAGCGATTGGTGTCTCTGCACTATTGTCTTAATACTTTCTCTTAAAGACTCAATATCTAAAGCTCCCGTTAATTCTAAGACCATTGGTATATTGTAAGTAATACTGCTAGGATTTAGTTCTTGAAGTAGCCACAAACTTTCTTGTGCAGGCGACGCTTTTAAATCTTCACCCTCGGGAGCAATTTGTATAATAATATTTGTACTATCGTTTTCTTCTAGCCCGTGCTTAGACTCAATATATTTTGCTAAACTTGATATAGAAGAATTACTAAAGAAATCAGCCAATGTGATATCAACTTGACATTCTTCTTTTATTCTAGATATTACTTGAAGTGCGCTTAAAGACTGGCCACCAATTTCAAAGTAATTATCATTAATACTTATTTGGTCAATTTTTAAGACACTAGACCAAATCTTCTTGATTTTCTCTTCTAACTCATTTCTAGGCATCTCGATCGCATAATTATTATTCATTTGTTTTTCAAAATGACAAGCTAAAAGAGCCTTTCTATCAATTTTCCCATTTGTAGTAACTGGAATATCATTAATCTCATAAATGTTATTCGGAACCATATGTCTAGGTAATTTATTTAAAAGGATATCTTTAAAACTAACATCCTTTTTGTTTAAGGCTTTATTCAATATTACAAAACCAAGTAAATTTTGATTATTTTCATCTGGAATTACTATAGAATGTTCAATTTCTTCCAGTGAGTTTAATACAGATTCAATCTCCCCCAATTCTATACGGAGACCCCGAACCTTAACCTGTTTGTCTTTACGTCCTAAATATTCAATTTTATTGTCATAACGGAATCTAACTATATCTCCAGTTTTATAAATTTTTTCTTCTTTATTAAAGGGGTTATTGATAAAGGCTTTATCATCTAGTTCAGGTCGATTTAAGTAGCCTTTTGTAACACCTAAACCACCTATATACAATTCCCCTGAGTATCCAAATGGGACCATATTTAAAGAATCGTCCAATATATATACTTGTGTTCCAGCTATAGGTGTACCAATTGGCGGTTCTTTGCTATCGTTTTTACATTTTTCAATTGTTGTGCAAATTGACGCTTCAGTTGGACCATATGCATTATATAAATTTACTTTGCTACCTATCTTATCAACAAGGTTTTGAGGGCAAGCCTCTCCTCCTGTAATAATAGTTTCTAACGTTGGTACATCCTCTAGTTTTAAAACAGATAATACAGCTGGCGGTAAAAATGCAAATGTAACTTTCTGCTTCTTAATAACATTAAGATAGGTTTCCGGTGATGAAATATGAAGAGAAGCGCCTGATAATAAAGCCATAAAAATTTCCCATACTGACGCATCAAAACTCATAGAACTAAATTGCAGCATTCTAGTTTCCGTATTAAATTTAAACTCGTGAATAGATGATATTACAACATTACACAACCCTTTATGTGGGACCATTACGCCCTTTGGAGTTCCGGTGGAACCAGAAGTATAAATAATATAAGCTAGATCCTCTATTTCATAATTAACACTTTTTATGTTTTCAGTAGGGTACTCTTTAATTTTGTTTTGAATATCATTTAAAAACATTACATTGAAGCCCGATTCGCTAAACATACCATTCATAAATTCTTCTGTTAATATTATGTCTGGCTGTGAATCGTCCAAAATGAACTTTATACGTTCTTCAGGGTAATTTGTGTCTATTGGTACATAAACAGCTCCCGCTTTCATCACTGCTAACACAGAAACTACAAATTCAAGACTACGATTTAGACATATTCCTACTTTTGATCCTTTTTTAACATTGTTCTCTATCAAGTAATGAGCTAATTGGTTAGCTCTTTCGTTTAAACCTTTATAGTTAATTTCGTTGTTATAATATTTAACTGCCATTTTATTGTGGTTTCGTAAAGCTACATCCTCAAATAGCTCTATTGCTGTTTTATCTTCCTTATATATTGCCGGTGCACCCTGGCCTGCCTTTAATAATATATTTTGTTCTTCCGAAGACACCAATGGAATAGAATCAATTGTTTTCTCGGGATTTTCTAAAATCTGTTCTAATAAAAACAAGTAATAATTTACAAGTTTTTGGATTGTTGATTGATAAAATAAATCGGTATTATATTCAAAGAAACATTCAATTCCTTCTTCTGTTTCTTTTGAAATTAAGGATAAATCAAATCTAGAGATTTTAGTATCTACTTCCTGAGTATCTAGAAGTAAATCGTTAGAAAAAATATGGTTAGTGTTATAATGTGTATTTTGTAAGGCAAAGGCAACCTGAAACAAAGGATTACGGCTTATATCCCGCTCTGGGCTTACAATTTCTACTAAGTTATCAAAAGGTATATCTTGATGAGCAAGCGCCTCAATTGTAGTGTTGTTAACATCCTTCAGGGTATCAATAAAACTCTTTCCTGGTGATAAATTTGTTCTAAGCACTAGAGTATTTACAAAGTATCCAATTAAATTTTCAACTTGTGCATTATTCCTACTAGCTACCGGAGATCCTATTACAGTGTCATTTATACCAGTAAGTCGATACAATAAGATTTTATAAGCAGCTAAAAGCGTTGTATACAAAGTTGCATCCTCACGCTCCCCTAGAGCTTTTAAATCATTTACAAGGCCAGCGGGTATTTTAAACCTGCACTGTGATCCATTAAATGTTTGAACCTTACCCCGTTTTATATCTGTCGGTAACTCGAAATTGCCTGTATAGCCAGCTAATTTTTCTTCCCAATATTTAATTTGAAGTTTTAAATGATTTTTACCTAACTCTTCACGTTGCCAGCTAGAATAATCTGAGAAATTAACATCTAATTTAGGAAGTATTAAAGGTTTATTTTCTATATATGATTCATAAATTTTAATAAATTCATTATTAAATAACGATTCTGACCAACCATCAAAAATTATGTGGTGAAAAGTTAAGACTAACCAATGACAATCATTTGATAGTTTAATTAACTTAGCCTTAAATAGCGGTCCTGCTTCAATATTAAATAAATGTTTTGATTCTTCGATTACTAATTCTTCTACTAATTCTTCCTTTTTTTCTTCTAATTCTAGGTTAATTGTGGGTACCTGGAATTCTATACTATCTAGAACATTGTGGAATAAAACTCCATCCTTAGAATAAAAAGTTGTTCTTAAAGATTCGTGTCTTGAAACAATTTTTTCTATGGCTTTTTTTATTAAGTCATAGTTTACAGCGCCGCTTAATCTTAAAACATTGGTAATGTTATAAGCAGACAAATCATTATTTAATTCAGTTAGAAACCACATTCTCTCTTGAGCAAGAGATGCTGGTTTTTCTAAGGAATCCAATCTTTTTATAGAACTGCTGTTTGCTTGTAACTTATGAAGATTGTTTTCGATAAACTTACTTAATTTATGAACCGTCTTACTAACTAACATATCCGAAATATTCAATTCTAAGTTAGTCTCATTACGTAACTTTGTAATAACTTGCATAGCTTTTAAGGAATGACCGCCTAAACTTAAAAATGTATCGTTAATGCTAAAATCATTAATTCCTAAAACATCCGACCATATATCATATATTGCTTTTTCTAAGTCTGTAGTTGGCAACAAAATCTCCCTGTCCGAATTTATTTGTTCAACTTGAGGTTGAGGGAGCTGTTTGCGATCAATCTTTCCATTAGGACTTAGTGGGAATTTTTCTATAACAACAAAGAATAAAGGAATCATATATTCAGGAAGTTTACTCTTTAAAAATTCTTTGACTTGATTTAAGTCAATCTCTTCTTTTGTAACTAGATAGGCTACTAATTGATCATCGCCAGTCTTATCTTTTGTTGCACTAACAAGACATTCTTTGATATCTTTATGTCTACAAAGCATAGCCTCAATTTCGCCAAGTTCAATGCGCAACCCTCTGATCTTAACCTGAAAATCTAATCTTCCAAGGTACTCAATGTTTCCATCTTCTAAGTATCTTGCTAAATCTCCAGTCTTGTACAACCGACTATAACTTCCAGACTGATATGGATTTTTGATAAATCTTTCTTTGTTTAATTCACTTCTATTTAAATAACCTTTAGCTAAACCTATACCACTAATATAAAGCTCCCCTGGAACCCCTATTGGAACAGGTCTCAAGTTTTCATCTAAGATATATAATTTTATATTTGAAATAGGTTTACCAATTGGTACTATATTTCTCTCGTAGTTTTTCACACACTTCCAATATGTCACGTCTACTGATGCTTCAGTAGGTCCATATAAATTGTGCAGCTCTGCATTTAATAATTCGAAAAATTTCTGTTGAAGATTAAATGGTAGTGCTTCGCCGCTACAAAAAACTAATCTTAAAGAGTTACAACTTTGAGAGCCATTAAAATCTAAAAATAATTGAAGCATTGAAGGAACAAAATGAACTACTGTTATTTGTTCTTTGCGAATTATTTCTGTTAAATAAATACTATCTTTATGACCTTCTGGTTTTGCAATAACTAACGTTGCTCCAATTTGTAGCGGCCAAAAAAACTCCCAAACTGATACATCAAAGCTATACGGGGTTTTTTGCAAAACTCTGTCATTTTCCTTTAGGTTATATTCCTTTTGCATCCACTTTAATCTGTTTACAATTCCTTGGTGCTGTACTAATACACCCTTGGGTTTGCCTGTTGATCCTGAAGTATATATTACATAAGCTAAATCTTCTGGAGAAACAGTGTTCAGTAGGTTGTCTGACGACTTTGTATGTAAGTTTTCTTCTGAGTCTACACATATAATTTCGTAACTGCCTCTAGGCAAATTTTGTTTAATAGAATTTTGAGTTAAAACCACTGATGTATTGGCATCCTCCAGTATAAAAGAAACACGCTCTTTTGGATGGGTAGGATCTAATGGCAAATAAGCACCGCCAGCCTTTATTACAGCGTATAAACTTACAACCATCTCTATACTACGTTCAAAATAAACTCCTACTATACTACCTTTTTTAATTCCTTTTTCTATTAGGTAATGAGCTAATTGGTTAGATCTCTCATTTAACTCACCATAGGTCAATTTCTTATTATTGTAGCTAAGAGCTATAGAATTTGGGCTTTTCTCCACCTGTTCCTCAAATAATGTTACTAAGGTTGTCTCTAATTCAAAAGGATAATCTGTATCGTTAAAACGAGATAATATTAGATTTTTTTCTCTTTCAGGCAATATATCTAATTCTAAAATAGAAAGATTGTCATTAACTAAACAGCTATAAAACAATGTTTTATATTGCTCAATTATGCGATTAACTGTTTCTTTCTTAAATAATTCTTCATTGTAATATAATATTCCTAATACCTTTTCTTCTTGCTGTTCAAATACAAGATTTAGATCGTAATAGCCTTTTGTAAAAGTAGGGAATGAAATTGTCCATCCAACGTCAGCAAGGCTAGAGCTTTTGTTAAAGTAGCTAAACTGTATTGGATAATTAGGTTGATTTTTTAAAGTATCCTCGTTAAGGTAAGTACCATTGCTTGTTTTTGAGACAGATGAAATGAAAGTATCCTGAGCATCAAAATTAACATTTAACACCTGATGCATATACTTATTATTAATATTAGTATTATTCAAGCTTATAGAAACACTTTCATCTTTATTCGTATTATATCTGTGTATAAGCAAACTAAATACAGTAAGAAGCGTCTCTTCTAAGGTTGCATCTTCTATGCCTGAATTATTTAAAAGTTCTTTTATTCTTTTTAAATCTAGTTCGAAACGTAAAGAAGATATTGAACTTTTTTCACTTTTTTTTTTAGGGTTATCGTAAGGTAATACAAATGAATAATTAAATGTTTTTTCAGTGTTCTCAATGTTGTTTTTAAATTTATAATCATACATTTCTTCCATATCAATGCTAATTAAACTAGATGATACACGGTTATATAAATATTTTCTCATCCACTGTTTTACTAAAGTGATCAATGTATTTTTGTTACCCAAAAGAGGATGAATATTAAGCAACAACACAAATTCGTTTTCTAGTGTCTGATATGCTTTTACATTAAATAAAAATCCATCATTTAAAAATGGAACATATTCATAATTAAACATTTGCTCTTTTTGAATACTATTACTTAGAATTTCAATTCCAAAATTATGAATATTATGTTCCTCTAAAACAATTAATTCCTCTTCAGCATTAAGTTCATATTTATTTAATAAAAATGGGAATTGAGTTCTTAATGTTTCATATAATGAGGTCTCTAATTTAGTTAAGTTTAAATCTGCGCTCACTTTAGCCGCAAACAAATTCATTCCCTCATATCTGGCTCTGTTATTATTAATATGGTCCCATAACATCTTTTCATTTAAGGAAGCTTTTCTTATATTGTTTTTAACTGCCATTTAGACCACCCCTCATAACCATAGTGTCTTAGATCTGATAAGAGATCTGTTGTTCCTTTTTCAAATTACTAATTTCCTTCCATAGATCCTTATATTTAGCATAACGATTAACCTCGTTTATAACCAAAGTATAATATTTAGATATCTTAGCTTGTTTTGTCATTCCGTATGCTCCGTGATAATGTATACATTTTCTAGATGCATATAACGCCTTTTCACTAATTAAAGCCAAAGTCTCTAAGGAATCTATAACTGAAAGAGCGTTATTTTCTAATTTCCAAGTCGTATAATTAAGCTTCATTTTCACTGCTTCTAATTCCGCAAAGATTTCAGCTAATGTAAATTGAATGCTTTGAAAATCTATTAATTTGCTATTAAATTGTCTTCTGATTTTAGTGTATTCAACTGTTTCATTTAACACGCCCTCAGTTAAACCTTGTAAATACGCTGCTTGTCGCATTAATAATTTTTTGTAAATAGAATCAACTTCCGATTTGCTTATTTCATAATAGTTATTTATTTCAAAATTCAAAAAATTAATCTTATAAATATTATCCGTATTCTTGTCATCTACAGGAGTTATCTTCTGTAACATTTGTTCCTTTTTAATGCTAATGACATAGCTATTGTTCTCCCAGCTAAGTAATAAATATATGAAATCTAATTCTTTGATATTAAGCGAACTAGTTAGTTCTCCACTAATTAATAGTTTATTATTTAACACTTCTGCTTTTAATAGGTCTCTTGAATATAGTAATGAATACGAATGATTGCCTTCAACGATAGAACTTAGCGTTTCACGGTCATTAATACTATCCAATTGACA
This sequence comes from Priestia veravalensis, assembly GCF_001457055.1. Taxonomy (NCBI): domain Bacteria; kingdom Bacillati; phylum Bacillota; class Bacilli; order Caryophanales; family Bacillaceae; genus Priestia; species Priestia veravalensis. The sequence continues at coordinate 20,086 of NZ_KQ758678.1, forward strand.
TATATCTGATATTGTTATTGTTTCAATATAAGGAGAGACTATACCAATTCGGCCTAATTCGCTACACACTAGCAAGTTAGTAGTTTCACCTAAATCATACCCACCTAGCTCTACAGGGACTGTATAACCTAGAGCTCCTATCGCTAATAATGAATCCCATACAGATCCTTCATCAGACTGAGAAAGGGTGTTTTTTATGGTTTCTTGAAATTGTATTTCTAATGGATCGTACTCTAAATTCATAATAATTCCCCTCTCACTTAATCTTTTAATAACGCTAGTCGAGCAACAGTTTCTAACATCATTTCAGAAGAGCCAGCTGAGATAGTATTACCGGGACACTCCCTATATGCTGCTTCCAGTAATTCAATGTTTTTATCCATAGACTTTGTATAGCTGTTTACACCAATTATCTCCACTGCTTTGTTAGTGATTTCACAAGCCAACTCACTTGCATACCATTTTGAAATTGCTGCTTTTTCTTCGTCAATCTTCATATTATCAATTTGTTTTAAAACTCTATATGACATTAATTTAGCTACTTCCAGTTTGCTACTAAGTTTATTTAACTCTGCGGCATAATCGCTAATATTTAATAAATTATTTTCTTCTATGTATTGCTTAAATGCATTAAATGACTTTTGAGCTTTGATATAGTAATCGTGCCCTGTCCTCTCAAGAGCTAAAGCCTTAGTAATAGTGGACCATCCACTACCTACTTCGCCGATAATAGAGTCCGCTGTTACATATACACCATTAAGAGATATCTTATAAAAGCTCTCATCAGCCATACTATTAAGTTTTTCAATTTCCACATTTTCATCTTTTAAAGGTATGATAAATAATGTAATACTGTCATAAGATGAACTTGAATAACCCCTTACTTTCGCTGCACAAACAGCAAAATTTAGAAGGTTAGTTTTAAGATTAAAGATTTTTGTTCCATATATTTTGTATCCTCCATCATTTGTAGGAACCGCTTCGGTAGTTAACGATCCCAAATCGGACCCAGCCGATGGTTCAGTATATAGAACGCAACCAAATTTCTCTCCCCTACCCATTGGTAAAAGATAATTCTCTTTTTGAGTTTCATTAGCACTTGTTAATAACAACGCTCCAACTATTTGTACAGATACTAAATGTAATGTATCAGGTATCTTTGCTGCCATCATCTCTTCTATAGCTATAGCTGCTTCTAACATTGTTCTACCCTGACCACCAAATTTCTCTGGAAAATTAGGTGCCAGTACACCTTGTTCTCCCGTTAACTTATACAATTGTCTAGGATCTGTATCCTTATCCCCTAATGACAATTGTATTATTTCTTGTACAAACTCTTCTTGTTGAAATAAATTCCGTATTTTTAAACGAAATTCATTCTCCTGACTAGAAAAATTGAAATCCATATTTCCCTCCGCATTTTTGAATTATCTATATTTTGCAAAAATTAAGTTTGTGTAATTAACACAAATACATTTATAGGATTTTATTGAAAAATAATGCTTGGTTAATATATCCAAAATGATTATATACAAAAGATTCGCAAAAATCTATACCCTTTTTATTAAATATTGTAAAAAAGTTTAATTTCCCTAGATACATTTACACATTTACACAATTAATTCTAAATATACAAATAATTACTTAAATTTCCTAACAAAAAAGATTATATACTAGAGGATATCAAAAATCCACGGCTTTTTTATTAAGAATTGTAAATATTTATTAAAATTTAAATATTTACAATTTTGCTAGGCTGATATATTATTTTATATTATTAAAAAGTATTTTTTAGTAAACAAGGAGGATTTAGGAAGTTTTAATACACTATATTGAATAGAGTTATATTAAAGAGGAGGTAATAAATTTGACCAATCAAATTATTGAAATTGAAGGACTTTTAAATATTTTTAAGAAAACTTGGTCTTTAAGCTCTAGCTCTCTATGGACTGTAGATAACCCAGCTAAAGGACAATGCGGAGTAACTGCTTTAGTGGTTATTGATGTATTGGGGGGAGAAATTTTTAAAACTCCTACTCCAGATGGTTGGCACTTCTATAATAAGATAAATAATAATTATTATGATTTTACTGAATCTCAATTTCCAACTAAAATAGAATATTTAAACAAGCTTTCTAATCGTGAAGAAGCTTTTACTGTCACTAATGAAAGTCAATATAGTTATTTAAAACAGAAGGTTTTTCATCATATTGACAAAGAAAGTTAATTTATATTTGTTATTATTTTCGTTATGAATAACAAATTACGAGGGAAAGATTTATGAACTTTGAAAATACATTTGCAAATCACTCAAAAATAAAAGGCTTTTCTCTTGTTATAATTGCTGCTACTCTATGGGGGATTTCAGGACCTGTTGCTCAATATCTGTTCCAGCAACACAGCTTTAGCCCAGAATGGTTGGTAGTAGTTCGGCTATTAATGTCTGGATTCTTACTTTTAGGTCTAGCATATAGAAAAGAAAAGTATAAAGTATGGGGTATTTGGAAAGATAGAAACGATCGGTTAAGCCTTTTACTTTTTAGTATCTTAGGGATTCTAGCTGTTCAATATACATTTTTTGCGGCAATTAAGAATGGTAATGCTGCTACGGCTACTGTTCTTCAATATTTAGCACCCGTTATTATTACAGGCTATTTGGCAATTCGCTCCAAGCGATTCCCTTCCACTAAAGAAATAACAGCACTATTATTAGCAATTGCCGGTACATTTTTACTTATTACACACGGAAAAATACATAGCTTATCTATCTCCGGCTTAACAGTTTTTTGGGGTCTTAGTTCCGCATTAGCCCTAGCTTTCTATACTTTGCAGCCACACAGAATACTTCAAAAGTGGGGATCTACTATTGTAATAGGTTGGGGTATGTTAATAGGTGGAATTGCTTTCAGTCCAATTCATTTCCCTTGGCTATATCACGGAAGTTGGTCAATTCCTATATATTTATCCCTATTTTTTATTATAATTTTCGGCACCATTATTGCTTTCTTTTGTTATTTAGAAAGCCTTAAATATATTAGTTGTGCTTCTCAAAGTAGTTTATTAGCCTGTCTTGAACCTTTATCGGCAACATTATTATCTGTTGCTTGGCTAAATGTTTCGTTTGGTTTTATGGAATGGATAGGCACAGGTTGTATCTTATGCACAATAGTTTTGTTATCTGCTTCTAAGAATAATGAGACATCAAAAAACAACTAAGCATACTTTAACTTTCTTTTATTAAATTTAATATTATAATCAGAGAATTTTATGTACAACACTCAAAATCTTCATTACGCACGGAAGATTTTGAGTGTTGTATTAGTAACTCCAACCAAGGATAACCAATCAAAAAATTTGGTGCCGTTATTAATCGGCACCAAATTTTTTGATCTCTGATTTTAATTTTAATATATTTTTACACTAGTGTTGCATAAATGTTGACGCAATTTTCAGTTTAATGTTTTTTCCTGTTTAGAGCCAAAAAAGTAAATACCTTATTAAAGGTGGCTCCATCCATTTGGAAATTATGTACAATTAGACTTGTGCGACGACGACAATTTATTTTTAAGGAACGGTTTTTCCTTTAATCTTTCGTATCCAGATATGTGCCGGTTTCCATAACGAAGCCCTTAAAAAACGGCTAATCTGTAGCGTTTTTCGCTTACTTTTTGTTTCGATTTGCGCAATTACATTTAGGCAAAAAACAATCAGTGCGATAAACACTTGGTTTTGAATGGCCCATTCACTTTGTCCGTAG